>JAFTUJ010000438.1 GCA_017466305.1 Thermoguttaceae bacterium | reverse complement strand
AGTTTGCCGACGGCTCCGGTTGCGGTCGCGGAAGCTGGGGAAGTCGCGTCGAGTTTGCCGACGGCTCCGGTTGCTGCTGCGGAAGTTGGGGAAGTCGCGTCGAGTTTGCCGGTCGCGCCGATTTCGGTCGCGGAGGTTCCGGAGGTTTTAACGCCGGTTGTCGCCGAAGCGCTCGAAGTCGAGGCGCCGCAAGCTCTTGTCGCCGTCGAAACCGGGGACGCCGCCGGAAAGGAAAACGGCGTCGCGGGGCCGAATTTCGCGCTCGCCGCGCCCGGTCTCGGCGCCGGAGAAGCGATCCAGGACGCCGCCGACGAACGGAAAAACGCCGCCGTCGCGAAACCGCTTTCCGGGGACGAAATCGCTTGGGTCGAGCAAATTAAAGGCGCGATTCGAACGCTCGTCGCCGAACGCGACGCGAAAAAAGCCGCCGGCGAAGACGTCCGCCGACTCGACGCGCGGTTGCGGCTCCTTTATCTCGCCGTCGACGAATACGACCGCTCGATTCAAGAGATTCAAGACGACGCCGACCCGTTGAAAGTCTTTTGGGAAAACGAACGCGGCGACTTGGAAACGCTTCTGCAAAGTCGGTTGGAGGAAATCGACCCGACGTTCGTCGCCGAACGGTTGCGCGCCGGGCTCGATTCGCTCTCCGGGCTTTGCGACCTGCAGATTCGCAAGTCGGCGCTCGTCGTCGCGCCCGCTTGTTTCGGACTTTACGAAGAGCGCGCCGAAGCGTTCAAACCGGGAGAAACCGTCTTCGCTTACGCCGAACTTGAGTACGTTTCTTGCCGCGAAACGGAGGACGGGCGCCTCATCGACGTCGAGTGTCGTTGGCGTCTCCTGAACGCCGACGGTTCCGAATTGACGCCGGTCGAGACGCAACGTTGCTCGAACTTGTCCGAAACGAAGCTCCGCGACGTCGTTTTGAACGTCTCCGCGCCGTTGCCGAACGACTTGGCGCCGGGAACGTACTTGCTCGAAACGGAAGTTGTCGACATGAACCGTCCGGGTGCGAAACCGGCGAAAGAGCGGCTCGAACTGACCGTCGTCGAAGCGGAAAACGCCGAAAAAGCGGCGGAGTAACGGGAGTAACGGGCGATTTGACGCGTCGAAAAGCGGCGAGTCGACGACGTTTTCATTAATATTGGCAATATTGACAAAATCGGCGGAAAGACGTCGAACGAAGCGCGGCGGTAAAGAAAACCGTCGCGTTTCTTGTTTAACGACGTTGACGTCAAAAAACGGCGCGATAATGCGACGGCGGCGCTAAAAACGTTAAGGAGATGAAAATTGGCTTCGTTTGATTTTGAAGACGGCGGTTTTGGCGGCGGTTTTGGCGGCGCGTCGAGAGCGTCGGCGGCGAACGTCGGCGCGAAAAACGGCGTCGCGGCGAGCGAAGAAGCGGGCGGGCCTCCGACGCTCTCGGTCGGCGAACTAACGCGGCTGTTGAAATCGGTCGTCGAGGAAATCTTTTTCGACGTTTGCGTCGTCGGCGAAATCTCGAATCTTTCGCAACCGAAAAGCGGACACGCGTATTTCACCTTGAAGGACGAAACGGCGCAACTCTCGGCGGCGATTTGGAAGTCGACGACGGCGAAACTGAAATTCGATTTGCGCAACGGAATGCAGGTCGTATGTCGGGGCCGAATCGAGGTTTACCCGCCGCACGGGAAATATCAGCTCGTCGCGACGAGCGTCGAGCCGATGGGCGTCGGCGCGCTTGAACTGGCGTTCCAACAACTGCAGGAGAAATTGGCTCGCGAAGGACTTTTCGCGCCGGAGCGGAAGAAGCGACCGCCGAAAATTATCCGTCGAATCGGCTTGGCGACGAGCGCGACTGGGGCGGCGATTCGCGACTTTTTGAACGTTTTGGGGCGGCGGACGAAACGGGTCGACGTCGTCGTCGCGCCGACGAAAGTGCAAGGGGACGGCGCCGCGCGGGACGTCGTTCGGGCGCTGACCCTTTTGAACGATTTGCGGGACGAACTCCGGCTCGACGCGATCGCGTTAGTGCGGGGCGGAGGAAGCGTCGAAGACCTTTGGACGTTCAACGAAGAGCCGGTCGTTCGGGCGATCGCGGCGTCGCGGCTCCCGGTCGCGACCGGAATCGGACACGAGATCGACGTTTCGCTGAGCGATTTGGCGGCCGACCTGCACGCGTTGACCCCGAGCGACGCGGCGGCGCGGCTCGTTCCGGAGGACGAAGCGTTCGTTCGAGCGTTGGACGATTGGAGCGTTCGGCTCCGACGCGGCGTCGAGCGGCGCATCGAGACGGCGGGCGAGCGGCTCAAGCGGATTGCGGCGGCGCGGGCGTTCGTCGCTCCGGCGGAGGTCTTGACGGAAAAGCGGCGGCAGCGCGCGCTCGACTTCGAGCGGCGGTTGACGGCGGGCGTCGAGACGGCGTTGAAAAAAGCGGAACTGCGAACGGCGGAGGTCGCGGCGAAGTTGGACGCGCTCAGTCCGTTGGCGGTTTTGGGGCGCGGATACTCGTTGACGAAACGGGCGCGGGACGGGCGGCTTTTGCGGAGCGTCGACGACGCGCAGGTCGGCGAAACGTTGGAAACGCGGGTCGCCGACGGAACCGTTCGAAGCGTCGTCGTCG
This sequence comes from Thermoguttaceae bacterium, assembly GCA_017466305.1. Lineage (GTDB taxonomy): Bacteria > Planctomycetota > Planctomycetia > Pirellulales > Thermoguttaceae > RUG369. Next base: position 2,619 of record JAFTUJ010000438.1, on the reverse strand, counting down.
AACGTGCGCCGCTGGAAGATTGAACCGATTTCGGCGGTTTTGCCCGTATTAATATATATTGACAAAATCGGCGCAAGGGGAAGAAGCGAGAAACGGGCGACGGGCGAACGCGGACGCGGGGACGCGTTGAAAGTTTGCCGGTCGCGCCGATTTTAAGGTTGCGCCGAGTCGCGCCGATCGCGCTGAATTTGACGACGCTTGCTCTTGATTTGCGGGTCGCCGACTTCTTCGCGCATCTCTTCTTGCAACTCTTGACGCGTCATGCGGAGTTCGCGCTCCCAACGGAAGCGGCGCCAAGCGTAATCGCCGACCGCGAACAAAACGAGCGCGGCGCAAAGTTGGAGCGCGAGTCGAACGAGAAACTCGAAAAAAAACGCCGCGATCGCCGCGACCGAACCGGCGCCGACGTTCGCCAACGTCTCGCGGTCGCGCCAAAACGCCGCTCCGACAATCGCGACGACGCACACGATTTTAACGATTCCGAAAACTATTTGGGCGGTCGACTCGCCGGAAAAGAGGCGAGCAAAGCCCTTAATCGGGTTCAAACGCGAAAATTTGGGCGCGAGTTTGTTCGGAAGGAAGAGGAAACCGCTCTGCAGAAGGTTCGCCGCGACGCCGCAACAAACGACGACGGCGCCGAAAAAAGCGAATTGACGCAAAAATAGGAAAATTGTTTCGCTAAATTGCGCCGTCAACGTTTCCGCGTCGGTCGAAAGGGCGAAGGGGCGCGAAAAGGTCGCCGTCCAAAAGTCGAGCAAAAACGTCGAGCGCGAACGAGCCGTCGCGGCGAGAAAAAGGACGGCGCCGGTCAGCGCGGCCGCGGCGATCGCGTCTTGACTCTTGGCGACGTTTCCTTTTTTGCGAGCGTCGAGTTTCTTCTTCGGCGTCGCCTGTTCGACGCGTTCGTTTTCGGGAGACATTGGCGAATTTGGGAAAAACGGGAAATTTGGAGGAAGCACAAAGGGCGCGACCGCTCGCTCAAAGGCGTTCGAGCTTAACGTATCGTACTCAAAAGAAGGGGGCGAGGGAAGAGGAATTGCCGTTAAAATTGGAAAAACGCCTATATTTTAAGCCGTCGAATCGTCGACAAACGTTAAAATAGGGGAAATAGGAGGTATTGAAAGCGGCGGCTGTCGGGCGTTTGCGGAAATTTGAAGAAAATTGAAAATTTTTGCAAAACGCCCCTTGCGGAAATTGGGATTTCGATTAAAATGTTTGTTGTAACGTTGATTGAGACGTTGCGGTAGGCGTCGTAGCTCAATTGGTTAGAGTCCCGGACTGTCGATCCGGTGGTTGCGGGTTCGAGTCCCGTCGACGTCGCTCAAAAGCCGCGAGACTGTTAAGGTTTCGCGGTTTTTTTGTTTCTTGCCGCAAGAAAAAAGGAAGCGCGGGAACTTCGAAAAGCCGGAAGGCGGTCGTTCGGAGTTGGGGCGTTGACGTCGACGGAGGACGCGAAAAGAGAGGCGTTCGTCGTTCCGGCGGAGGCTTTTTCGGAAATTGGGAAAATTTTTGAAAAAATGTGAAAACGCCCCTTGCGGAAATTGAAATTTCGGTTAAAATATTTGTTGTAACGTCGATTGAGACGTTGCGGTAGGCGTCGTAGCTCAATTGGTTAGAGTCCCGGACTGTCGATCCGGTGGTTGCGGGTTCGAGTCCCGTCGACGTCGCTCAAAGGCCGCGAGACGGTAAAGGTTTCGCGGCTTTTTTTGTTTCTTGGCTCTTTTCTTCTCTCTTGGGGGCTTCTTTCTTATCTTTTTACTTTGCGCTTCTTACTTCTCTTTTGGGCGCGATTCTTGGCGCGATTTTGGACGGCGTCGTTCGGATTCTGAACGAGCGGCTTTTTTCGAGCGGCCCAAGGAAGCGCGGCGGCGTCGACGGCGTTAAAATCGTTTCATTTTCTCTCTTTTCTCGAAAAAAGGCGCGAAAACGGCGCTTTGCGTCGACGGCGTAAAACGCGACGGTCGCAACGATTTTAGCGACGTCGGTAAAGCGGGAAAAAGACGGAGCGGAACGGGCCCGCGCCCTTGAAAAGCGCCGTCGTTCGTTATATAATAGGGAAAATTTCGGCGTCGGCGAAGCGTTGACGAGCGCGTCGGCGAGAAGTTGGGTAAAACGCGAAGAATTTGACGGTCGGCGGGCGGCGGTTTCGTCGTCGACGCGACCTCGTTATTAATATTAATGAAGGAAAAAACGAAGTGAACGAAGCGCAAAACGAAAAAAAATTGCCGACGTCGCTGGTGCGCGCCCGATTGGCCGCGAAAACGATTCTCGACAACAAAGGAAGCGACGTTAAAATTCTCGACTTGCGGGAAGTAACGCAGATGTGCGACTTTTTCGTCGTCGCTTCGGGCGTCAGCCGTCGCCAACTTCACGCGATGAGCGAGGAAATCGACGACGTTTTCGAAAAACAGCTCGGCGATAAACGCCGCCATCTCGAAGGTTACGGCGAAAGTCGTTGGATCGTCCTCGATTACGGCGACGTCCTCGTTCACCTCTTCGAGCCGGAAACCCGCGAGTTTTACGCCTTGGAAGACCTTTGGGGGAAGGGAAAAGACACTCCGCTCGAAGCGGCGCCCGGCGAAGTCGACGTTCCGCCCGCCGAGTCGAAAGTCGTTTACT
>JAFTUJ010000437.1 GCA_017466305.1 Thermoguttaceae bacterium | reverse complement strand
CGCCGACGATTTCGCGCGCCCAAGTCTTGATTTCGTCGGACTTTACCATATGCGGGAGGCGTTCTTCGGTATAGAAGCGGTAAAACTCGTCGTCGAGGTAAGGCTTGGCCTTTTTCTTGAGGTAATCTTGCGAGAAGTATTGCGCGTAAGTCGTTGTTTCAAAGACGATAGTGAAAACGGTCGGCTCGTCTTTGACGGCGGTTTTTTCGAGGTAAACGCAGCGCTGCAAGTCGCCCGCCGGAGCGACGCGACCGTCGGCGGGGTCGGTCGAAATCAGCTTGACGTCCTGTTGACGCCCGCAAGACTCGCGCGGGAAGGGAGCCCAATAACGAACCGTTTCGCCCGCCGGGACGGCGTTCGCCGGAATCGTCGCGACGCAAGTGAAGCGGTTGCGAACTTTATGCGTCAACTTGCCGGCGCCGTCCGACGCGTCGAGAATCGAGCGAACGTTGGCGATGCGCGACTCGAACCGTTGACGGTCGCCGCCGCTAACCGGCCGAGTTTTCGCGAGTTCGCGGTCGATTCGGCGCAAATTCGAAACCGCGTGCTTGAAGTAGCGCCGCTCGCCGTCGATCGGGCGCATTTCGAGCGCTTTCGACGCCTCCCAAGCGCGCATTTGCTCGTCGCTCGCATCGAGCCCGGCTTCTTTCAGCTGTTCTTTGATTTCCGTTTCGGTGTAAGGAAATTCAATCCGGATGCGGCGCGTTAGCTCGATCAGCCAGTCGCGGCGGCTCTTTTCGGCGTCGGAGAGCCCTTCAAGGGCGGAAAGTTCGGCGACGGCGGCGGAAAAATCGCTATTTTCGATAGATTCAACCGCTTTTTTTTCCCAGTCCTGCTGGGCAAAAGTCGATTTTGGGGGTACAATAACGGAGACGAGGGCGAGCGTTCCGAGGGCGAACGCGGCGCGGCGAAGCGTCGTTTTCATCGGGCGTCCTTTCGTTGCAAGGGAGGAATCGGGAGCGGCGACCGTCGCGCTCCAACGTCCCAAGTATAACCGATTTGCGGCGCGTTCGCAAGCGTTTTTAGCGAAAAAAAACGCGATTTTGCGCCGATTGCGAATAAAACCGACCTAACGAAAGGCGACGAAAGAAGATGCGCGCGAAACAAACGAAAAAAATCGAGAAAACTTCGACGGCGAAGCGTCGCGTTGCGACGTTAGGACGGCAAACTTTGGCGGTTGCGGCGATTTTAACGGCGCTGGGCGGGGGCGTCGACGGCGAAAAAACGTTTGCAAGCGGCGCGGCGGCGGTCGCGATCGCCAACGACGCGGCGTCGACGGAGAACGAAACGAACGCGGTGGAGCGACGCCTTGTCGAATTGCGCAAGGAAACGATTAACGACTTGCGGCTGAACGTTTTCGCTTGGGAAATTGACGCGACGTCGCAAACGGTTCGGCTCGAAACGACGCTCGAAACCGCTCGCGACGCCGTTCGGAAAACGTTCGCGTCGGAGTTTCCTAAATGGCGCGTTGAAACCGTTTTACTGCCGGAGGAAAACGCGGAGCTCGACGGACGTTTTTTCGGTTGGGCGAACTTCTCGACGATTCAAATTCGCAAAGAGCCGCGTTATTCGGCGGAGCTGACGACGCAGTCGCGGATGGGAACGCCGGTTCGGATTTTGAAGCGCGAAGGCGGCTGGCTTCTCGTCCAAAACGCCGACGGTTACTTGGGTTACACGACCGCCGGAAGCGTCAAATCGGCGACGCGGGACGAGTTTAACCGTTGGGTCGACGCGAAAAAACTGATTTGGCTCGACGCGTTCGGGGCGATTTACTCGGAACCGAACGAAAATTCGGCGCCGATTTCCGATCTAACCGCCGGAAACGTAACGGTTTGGAAAAACGAAGAAACGAGCGGCGACTTTTACCGCGTCGAAACGCCGGACGGTCGGCTCGGTTGGATTCGCAAGAGCGGCGCGACGGAATGGAGCGCTTGGCTTGAAGCGAATAAAGAACTGAGCGCGGAACGGTTGATCGCGACCGCAAAGCGTTTTCTCGGAACGCCTTACGTTTGGGGCGGAACGTCGGCGAAGGGCGTCGACTGCAGCGGGTTGACGTCGCTTTCGTTTTACTTAAACGGTTTTTTCCTGTTACGCGACGTCAGTCTTCTTCAAGGCGAGGGCGTCGAGGTCGATTTGACGCAAGGAAGAAGCGCGCTAAAGCCCGGCGATCTCTTGATTTTCGGCGCGAAACGAGCCGACGGTTCGACGTATTATCGACACGTCGCGATTTATCTCGGCGACGACCGTTTTATTCATTCGGCGACAAGCGTTCGCATTAACAGCCTTAACCCCGACGCGCCCGACTTCGACGCTTACAACGCATCGCAGTTGATTAAGGCGGTTCGATACGTCGGCGCTCCGAAAGACGAGTATTTCCAATGGATTGGCGACAACCCCTTTTACCGCGCGAGATAAGAGCCGACGTCGCGGGATTCGAACGCCGTTCGAACGTTCGAGCGACGGAGCGTCGAACATTGTTTGTTTTGTTTTTTTAAGCGATTTTAACCGTTTTTATTATAATACTTATCGACTATATTTAAGGAGAGAAAAATGAAGACTCGACGACGATTTTTAACCGGAAT
>JAFTUJ010000436.1 GCA_017466305.1 Thermoguttaceae bacterium | reverse complement strand
GTGCGAATGCGTTCGCTGCGGTCGCCGCTCCCGAGTTTGCTCATCCGCTCTTGCGAACGACGGGCTTGCTCTTCGGCGCGCTTTTGTTCGTAAAGTCGCGTTTTCAAAACGCGGAGGGCTTTCGCCAAGTTCTTGTGTTGGCTCTTTTCGTCTTGGCAACTGACGACGAGGCCCGTTTCAAGGTGCGTCAAACGAATCGCCGACGCGGTTTTGTTGACGTGCTGACCGCCCGGGCCGCTCGCGCAGAAACGGTCGACGCGGTAGTCGTCCGGTTTGAGGTCGACTTCGACGTCCTCCGGCTCCGCCATGACCGCGACGGTCGCCGCCGACGTGTGAATGCGCCCCTTCGTTTCGGTCTCCGGAACCCGTTGAACGCGGTGTCCGCCGCTTTCGAATTGGAGTTCGCGGTAACAGCCTTCGCCGTCGACGCCGAAAACGATTTCTTTAAAGCCGCCGATTTCGGTCGGACTCATCGACATCAACTCGATTTTCCAACCGCGACTTTCGCAGTAACGCTTGTACATTTCGTAAAGGTCGCGGGCGAAAAGGGCCGCTTCGTCGCCGCCGGTTCCGGCGTGAATTTCGAGAATGCAGTGCGTGCGGTTCGCGTCCGCGCCGCCGATGGTGAGGTCGAGCAGCTCGTTCCAGTAGGTTTCGCGCTCTTCGCGGAGACCCGGAAGCTCCATTTCGGCGAGTTCGCGCATTTCCGCGTCGGCGCCTTCGAGCATTTCCTTCGCCTCTTCGATTTCGGCGTTGAGTTGTTTGAAACGGCGGTATTTGCCGCAAAGTTTCGTCAAAGAACCGTGTTCGCGCGCAACGGCGGCGAATCGGCTGGAGTCGGCCAACACTTCTTGGTCGTCCATGAGGCGTTCAAGCTCTTCAAATCGAGCGAGTTTTTCGTCGAGTAATTTGCGCATCGCGGTTCTTGAATCGGCGGGTTAGTCGGTATTAATTAATAAGGGCAAAAATAAACGGCGCGACGCGTCGAAAGAAACGCGACGGTCGCGAAACGCCGTCGACCGGCGAAAAGGAGGCGCGATCGAGCGTCGGGAGTCGTTAAAGAGACGGCGTTTGCCGGCTTTCCTAAGCGCGGCGACGCGTTCGGGCGAGGCAAAACAAATCCGTCGTCGGACGTCGAAAAACGCCCGACTTAACGACGCGTCGGAAACGACGCGTAAAAACGTCGGGACGCGCCGCTTTCGAAGCGTCCCGAACGTTCGAAGACCCGTCCGAAGCGGAATTAGGCCTTTTTCTTGCCGTAGTTGCCGGCGAACTTGTTGCGGAATTTTTCAATGCGGCCCGCGGAGTCGACGAACTTGAGGCGACCGGTGTAGAACGGGTGGCACGCGTTGCAAATGTCGACTTTGAGTTCCGGCTTCGTGCTGCGGGTCATGAAGGTGTTGCCGCAACCGCAGGTAACTTTCGTTTCCACGTACTTCGGATGGATTTTTTCTTTCATCGTAATTTCTCTCTTCAAACGTTTTTCGCCGCGAGGGCTCCAAGCGACGGCGCGAAAGGCGCGCGGCCGCCCCTTGCGAATCGAAAACACGCGTTAGGGTTAAAGGCGACGGCGAACGCGAAAAGCGTAAAAAACGCGACCCGAACGCTCGACCGTCAATCAACGAGACATTTTACCAAATTTTGACGACTTGGCAAGGGCCGCCGAGCAAACGACGGCGATAATTTTCCGTTCTCGCCCGAATTTTCGTCTTTTTTAAGTGGAAAAATCGCCGAGACTTGTGTAATTTGCCCGTCTTGTGAACTTGCCTGATTTGCCAGGTTTGCGTTTCTTGCCTATTTTGAAACGCTTTGCTTGGTTAAGGCGTTTCGGATAACCGAACGAAAACCGATTACAGTTGCAAAACGTCGTTCATGTCGTAAAGTCGGCCCGCCGGTTGGGCCGCGAGGAACTTCGCCGCGGCGAGGGCGCCGGTCGCGTAAGCGTCGCGATTCGAGGCGCGAACGGTAACTTCGAGCGTTTCGCCGAGCATGCCGAAGACGATCGTGTGTTCGCCCGGGTTGTCGCCGACGCGAATGGCGTGGTAGGCGATTTCGTTGTGCGGACGGGCGCCGGTTTTGCCGCCGCGACCGTCGCGGAAAGAGTCGATTCCCATTTCGGCGGCGATGAGCGAGCCGAATTTCAGCGCGGTGCCGCTCGGCGCGTCGACCTTGTAACGGTGGTGGCGCTCGAGAATTTCGACGTCGGCGTCTTGGTCTTTCAGCGCTTTCGCCGCGATTTGCGTCAGTTTCATCGCCAAATTGACGGACGGGCTCATGCTCGGCGAGCGGAGGACCGGAATCGTTTTCGACGCGTCTTCCAAGCGTTGGAGTTGCTCCGCGTCGGCGCCGGTCGTCGCGTAAACGAGCGCGATTTTGCGGTCGAGGCAAAGGGCGAGAAGGGCGTCGAGAGCGCGCGGCGACGAGAAATCGACGATAACGTCCGGCGCAACGTCGGCCGGGAGTTCGGCGGCGATCGGGACGCCGATTTTAGCGATTCCGGCGACTTCACCGGCGTCGCGACCGAGTTCGGGGCAGGTCGGCGCTTCGAGCGCGGCGACGATTTGCAGTTCCGGGTCGGCGGCGGCGAGCGCGACGAGGCGTTTGCCCATTTTACCGGCGGCTCCAAAAAACGCTATTTTGGTCATTTTGCGTATCCTTTGCATCTTGCGCGTTGTTTGCGTTTGGTCTGTTTTCTCTGTTTTGCCTGTTTTACTTGTTTTGATTCGACCGCGAACGAAACGCTTATAGTGTTCGCGGCTTTATAAGTAAAACGAATAACGTTCGGTTCGCGGCGTTTAGTCGGCGTTTAGTCGACGTTTAGTTGGCGTTTAGTCGGCGTTTTCCGACGTTTGGGCGGTCGATTCCGGCGTCGGCGCGGCGGCGGTCGGCGGAGCGAACGACGCGTCCGAGTTGACCAGCGCGCCGCCGAGCATTTCGATAAAGCGGGTCGTTTGCGCCGAAAAAACTTTGCGGTGTTTGTAAATGACGCCGATCGGTCGCGTTAATTTGGGCGAAACAAGGGGAATGGCGACCATTTTGCCGCTTTCGACGTCCGAAACGACCGTCGGCGCGGGGAGAATGCTGACGCCGACGCCGACTTCGATCGCTTGCTTGATCGTTTCGATGTTGTCGAACTCCATCGCGACTTCGACGTGGACGCCGCGTTGGCGCATGTAACGGTCGGTCTCCTTGCGGATGAAGAGGTCGCGGTCGAAAGCGACGTACTCGACGTTTTGCAGCTGTTCGAGCGTCAGCGTTTTTTCCTTCGCCAACGGGTGATTCGGCGGCGCGACGACGACCATCTCCTCCGAACGGAGCGGGATGACGTTCAGTTCCGGCGACGTCGTCGGGTAAGAAACGATCCCCAAATCGGCCTCCGAGTTGAGGACGGCTTGGTAAACTTTCGACGGGTGAAGAAATTCGAGCCGAATTTTCGTTTTCGGACACTCTTTCATAAACTCGCGCATGCACTTGCTCATGTCGTGCAAGCCGACCGAGTAAATCGCCGCGACGTGAATCGTGCCGCCGCCCTGTTGGTAAAGCGATTGAACGCGAGTGGCGACGGAATCGTAAGTTTCGAGAATTTCGCGGAAGCCTTCGTAACAGATTTGGCCTTCTTGCGTTAAGACGAACGGGCGTTTCGTGCGGTCGACGAGCTGCGCGCCGATCTGTTTTTCGAGGCGGTGAATCGATTGCGTCGCCGCTGATTGGCTGATGTTGTTCGCCTCGGCGCCGCGCGAGAAACTTTGGTAGTGGACGACGTCGCAGAAAATTCTAAAAGTCTCGATATTCATAGGGCGCGTTCCTTAACGCCTCGCTTGGCCGACGCTCGACCGCGAAACGTTCGCCGTCGAGAGGGCTTCGCGAAAAACGGGGGGGCGGATTAACAAATATAATTCCGCCGAACGTTATATTAGTTTAATCTTATCATATTTCGGCGTTTTTTCAAGAGCGTTCGGGGGCGGCGCGTCGATTTTTCGACGAAAACGGTCGCCATTAATATTAATAGGGGAAAAACGGCGGACGGCGGCGGAGAACGTTTTCGAAAAGAAAATCGAAAAAAGCGAAGTTCGAGCTCGTTTGCCCCTTTTTTCTCGCGTAAGAAGCGCTATACTTAAGACGTAACGACAAATTTACGAAAGAAATTTTTTGCGCGAAATTTTTTAAGGGCGTTCGTTCGCGTCCCAAACGAAGTGCGGCGACGCGAACGGAACCGTTTAAAATCGACGGCGCAAAATAGCGACGAACGGAGGACGATATGTCGAACGAAATGAATCGTCGGGACGCGTTGCGTTTCGCCGGTCTGGCGGCGGGAGCGTTTTTAGTCGGAGGTTCCGCCGGAAACGCGTCGGGCGCCGAGGCGGGAGTCGGCGGCGTGTGGAAGTACGCCGTCGTCGACCCGCAAAAGGTCGCCGACACGGCTTACGAGAATTATAAAGTCGGGCGTTGCATGTACACGACGTTTTACGGGATCGTTTACAACGTCGGGCTCGCGTTGGAAAAAACCGATCCGATCGCGGCGGCGCCGATTCTGCAATTTCCGTTTTATATGATGAAATACGGCACCGGCGGCGCGAACGATTGGGGAACGCTCTGCGGTTCGCTCAACGGCGCGATGGCGGCGATTTCGCTTTTCGTCGCCGACTCGAACAAGCGCAAGGCCCTTTGCGACGAGATCGCGAACTATTACGAGCAAACGATGTTCCCGATTTATAAGCCGGCGAACGACGATTTCGGCCCGATGCCGCAAACGATTTCCGGCTCGCTCCTTTGCCACGTTTCGAGCGGCAAATGGTCGTCGCTTGCGATGAAGCGCACCGACTCGCCGGAACGCACGGAGCGTTGCACGCGCATGTCGGCGGACGTCGCGCGCAAGACGGCGGAGCTGTTGAACCTCAATATCGGAACGCCCGCCGCGCTCGAAGCGGCTCCGGTCGTTACGTTTAAACGACAGGAACCGTCCGCGACTTGCTACGACTGTCACGGCAAAGGCAAAAAGAACTCCGACGTCATCGCCAAGATGAGTTGCAACGAATGCCACGACCAAGCGGTCGACCATCACGAAGCTAAGTAAACGGAAACCGACGACGATTAACGTCGCGCAAAACGAGCGTCGAACGATTTCGGCGCTCTATTTTTTTCAGTTTTAAAGTTCAAGGAGTTAGGGAACGATGACGACCGCGCAAACCGGGTCGCGAGAAATTCGACTTCCGAAGACGCCGCGCTATTTGGCGCCTTTTCACGCGAAACTTCATCCGCACTTTTTCGCCGACGTGTTGGTGCTCGGCGGCGGGTTGGCGGGGTTGACCGCGGCGCTTTCGGTCGACCCGTCGTTAACGGTCTTGGTCGTCTGCAAAGCCGGGCTGACGAACTCGAACAGCGTCAAGGCGCAGGGCGGCATCGCGACGGTTTGGGACGTCCCGGACGACAAGTTCGAGAATCACGTCAAGGACACGTTGATCGCCGGGGGCGAGCTTTGCGACCGCGAAACGGTCGAGTTCGTCGTTCAAAGCGGCCCGGCGGGCGTTCGCAAGTTGATGGAGTACGGCGCTCGGTTCGACCGCGACGAAAACGGCGACGTCTTGCTCGGTCGCGAAGGCGGGCACGACCACTTCCGCGTCCTGCACGCCAACGGCGACTCGACCGGCGCCGAGGTCATTCGCGCCGCCGTCGAAGAGGTGAAACGCCGCCCGAACATTCGCGTTTGGGAAAACACGTTCGCGCTCGACCTCCTCACTTACGACGGGTTCTGCCGCGGCGCCGTCGTCTATTGGGAAAAGGAGCGCGAAACCGAGTTAATTTGGGCGAAACAGACAATTTTGGCGACCGGCGGCCTCGGGCAAATTTACCGCGAAACGACGAATCCGAACGTCGCTTGCGGCGACGGCGTCGCGATGGCGTTTCGCGCCGGAGCGGCTTGTCGCGACCTTGAGTTCGTCCAATTTCACCCGACCGTTCTTTACATCGCCGGCGGGAGCCGCAGTCTCATCACCGAAGCGATGCGCGGCGAAGGCGCTTGGCTCGTCGACAAGAACGGGCGTCGCTTCATGACCGATTACGACGAACGGGGCGAACTCGCGCCGCGCGACGTCGTTAGTCGTTCGATCGTGCGTCAGATGGCGAAGACGAACTCGACGAACGTTTTTCTCGACATCACCCGCAAGGACGCCGACTGGATTCGCGGACGTTTCCCGGGGATCGCGGCGATCTGCGCCGAGTTCGGCGTCGACATTACTAAAGACCGGATTCCGGTGCGACCGGGCGCCCATTACGCGATGGGCGGCGTCCTGACCGACCGCAACGGTCGAACGACGTTGAAGGGCCTTTGGGCCGCCGGGGAAGTCGCGAGCGTCGGACTGCACGGCGCGAACCGCTTGGCGTCGAACAGTTTGCTCGAAGCGCTCGCGTACGGCGAGACGACCGGGCGCTTGGCCGGAGAAATCGCGCTCCAAACGACGGACGAGTACCGGGCGCTGCCGCTCGAAAATCCGCCGCTTCCGTCCGGTTCGAACGCGACGATCGACGTCGACGACGTGCGGAATTCGCTGAAAAGCGCGATGTGGCGGCTCGTCGGCGTCGTCCGCGACGAGGACGGGTTGGCCGAAGCCGAGCGGCGGCTCGACGATTGGTCGAAGATTCTGTTCTCGAAACAGTTCGAGGAGATTTCGGCTTGGGAAACGCAAAATATGCTGACCGTCGCTCGAATGATCGTCGCCGGCGCGAAAGAGCGTCGGGAGACGCGCGGGGCGCACAACCGAAGCGACTGCGCCGACTTCGACCCGAGCGTTCCGGCGGTTCACTCGCTGTTTCTTCCGGAAACTTTTTGACGAGAAGCGGCGAACCGGCGAACCGGCGAAATGGAAACGAGCGCGTCGACGTCGCGGAAGAGCGTTTTTTGCTTGAACGCCGTTTGACGCGCGTCGGACGTTATTTTGGTTAGCGAGCGACGTCGGAGGCAAGCGTCGGAGGAAAAATCAAACGTTGCGAAAGGAACGACGATGGAGATTTTGACGTCGATTTTTTACGCGGTTTTCGGCGCGGCGGCGTTGGTCGCCGGCGGCGAGACGTTGGTGCGCGGCGCGAAGAAAATCGCCGCGAAAATGAAAATTTCGCCGTTGGTCGTCGGGCTGACGGTCGTCGCGATCTGCACGAGCGCGCCGGAGATGGCGGTTTCTTTCTCGGCGGCGCTGCAGGCGACTCCGGAAAACCCGGGCGTCGCGGACGTCGCGCTCGGCAACGTCGTCGGGAGCAACATTTGCAACGTCTTTTTGATTCTCGGCGTTTGCGCGTTGATTCGACCGCTGTCGGCGTCGCGTCAAATGGTGCGGCGCGAAAACCCGATTATGATCGCGGTTTGCTGTTTGCCGTTGATTTTAGCGGCGCTTTGCGTTCGACCGGACGGCGCGCATTGCCTGCCGCGCTGGTCGGGCGCGCTCTTGCTGACGCTCTTTGTCTTATACGAGTTTTGGACGGTGAAGCAAGCGAAGCGCGACGAAGCGGCGGCGAACGGCGAAAAGTCGGCGGCAACCGACGTTTCCGAAAACGAGCCGACGACGGCGCAAACGCGTTCGGCGGCGCTCGATTGGATTTTCGCGCTCGGGGCGGTCGCGCTCGGCTTGGCGCTCCTCGTCGTCGGGGCGAAATTCTTCGTCGGCGGCGCGGTAACGATCGCTCGAGCGGTCGGCGTTAGCGAGTTGGTTATCGGGTTGACGTTGGTCGCGCTCGGCACGTCGCTTCCGGAGTTGACCGTTTCGGCGATCGCGACCTTGCGCGGCGAAACGGACGTCGCGCTCGGAAACGTCGTCGGGAGCAATATTTGCAACATTTTGCTGATTCTTGGCGGGACGGTTCTGCTCGTGTCGGGCGGAATCGGGATTTCGGCGCGGTCGCTTTACGTCGACCTGCCGATTATGCTCGGCGCGGCGGCGCTTTGCGGCTGGTTCTGCTTCACCGGACATAAGATTCAACGCTGGGAGGGCGCGGTTTTCGTCGCCGCGCAATTGGCGTATTCGGTTTACTTAACGCAATTTGCCGCTTGACGAAAGCGAGAGAAACGCGAACGAAAGCCGACGTCGGGACGCAACGGTCTCGGCGTCGGCGTTTTTCTTTCTTGACGGCGAAATTCCTTGACTTTCGACGCGTTTTCGGCGATAATGGGGCGAGTAAGCGGCGAGTCGTTCGGCGCTTTCGGTAAAATACGTCGATTGGGAAAAGGAGAAAAAAGATGAGAAACGCCGGATTCGCCGCCGTCGCGCTCTTGGGGGCGGTTTTCGCTTGGAGCGCCGCTTTTGACGTCGCGTCGCAAGCCGCCGAAAACGTCGAACAAGCCGCGGGCGTCGCGAGCGCCGAAAACGTCGAAAACGTCGAACAAGCCGCGGGCGTCGCGAGCGCCGAAAACGTCGAAAACGCCGAAAACGTCGAACAAGCCGCGGGCGTCGCGAGCGCCGAAAACGCCGAAAACGCCGAACAAGCCGCTTCCGCCGCCGACTCGAACCGCGTCGTCGTCGAGTTGCAAGACGACGGGCGCGCGCTGATCAACCCCGGGATGGGCTGGACGATGCACTTTTATTCGAACGTGCCGACGAATTACGGGAGCCGTCTCGAACCGTCGGACGCGCTCGACTGGTTCGAGGGGTGTTCGACCGTTTATTTGCGGTTGCCCTGGGCGTTTCTCGAACCGGAGGAGGGCGTTTTCAACTGGTCGATGGTCGACGCGCCGGCGCAACGCTGGATCGAGCGCGGAAAAAAGGTCGCGTTCCGCTTCACGACGTCGGAAAACTGGCTCGAGTACGCGACGCCGAAATGGGTCTTCGACGCCGGAGCGAAGGGCGTCCGTTACACTTGGGGGAAAGGGCCGCAACCGGACGGGCATTGCGTCGACCCGGAGTTCGACGACCCGATTTATCTTGAAAAACTGCGCAACTTCCTCGCCGCGGCCGGGCGTCGGTACGCGAACAACCCGAACGTCGCGTTCATCGACGTCGGCACGTACGGCATGTGGGGCGAAGGACATTCGAACCTCGGCGTTTGGGCCGACGCGTCCTTTTCCCGAATGGACGCCGAGCGGACGTTGAAGATCGTCAAGACGCATATCGACCTGCACCGCGAATACTTCCCGGGAGTTTTGCTCTGCGTTAGCGACGACGTCGCGGGCGCCGAGAAGCCGGGGCGCGACTTTCCGGAAACCGATTACGCGCTGTCGCAAGGCGTAACGCTCCGCGACGACAGCATTCTCGTGCAACCCGCGCCGCGACAATGGTTTCACGACGAACTGGCGCAAAAGTTTTGGCCGACCTTGCCGGTGATTCTCGAACACGAACACTACCTCGGTTCGAAGGAACGCGGCGCTTGGGACGACGAAAAACTGATCGAGTCGGTCGAGCGTTACCGCGCGTCGTATATGTCGATTCACTGGTTCCCGGAGGTCGAATGGGAAGGCTCGAAAGACGCGATTCGCCGCATTAATCGCCGGTTGGGATACCGTCTTTTCCCGTCGCAAGTCGTTTATCCGAAGTCGGTTAAGATCGACGAGTTTTTCGACGTTTCCTGGACGTTGCAAAACGTCGGCATCGCGCCCTGTTACGACGGCGGTTTCGTCGCGCTGACGTTGAAGGACGCGAAGGGCGGCGTCGTCGCGGTTTTGGTCGACGAAGGGTTCGACGTGAAAGAGCTGAAGACGGCGGAACCGGGCCAAGCGCCGCAAGTCTTGCGAACGAACCGTTTCCGCGTCGGACACGTCGGGCCGACGACGAAACCGGGCGAGTACGACGTTTACGTCAGCGTCGGAAAGCGCGACGGAACGCCGGTTTACGAGCTTCCGCTCGGCGACGCCGACGCGTCGCGCCGGTATAAAATCGGCAAAATAACGCTCGAAACGAAGTAAAATAAGGCGTTAACGCTTTTAACGCGCGAAATTTTCTCGAACGGCGTTCGTTTTCTCTCGGTCGGGCGCCGATATTGGCGAATTCGACTCGCAGACCGACCCGAAAAAACGACGTCGCGTCAAAAAGGAAAACGCGGCGTTTTTAACCGTCGCTAAAAAAGAAGTCGGCGGTTGTTTTAAGAAAGTCGAACTCCGTTTAAAAAAGCCCGAACGTCGAGCGGAGCGTTAGCGCGACGCCGAGTAAAATCGCCGCCGTTCCGAAGATTGATCGCGACGCCTTGTCGATTTTGCCGACGAGGCCGAACGCGTCGTTCAAACGATTCGCTTGAAACGCAAGAATGTAAGCGCAAAGCGCGACCGGCAAAGCGGTTGCGACGCCGAAAACGCTTGAAAAAAGGAGCGGCGATTCGAAGCGAATCGCGAGCGCGACGGTCGCCAAAAAGGCCGCCGCCGACGTCGGACAAAACGTCGTCGCGAAGAGGAACCCGAGCGGCGCCGCGCTCCAAAAGCCGAGCTTGTCGACGAGCGCGCGGGCTTTTTCGGCGTTCGCGCCGCCGGGAATCGGAACGTAAACCCAACCGAGAACGACGGTTCCGAATAAAATAATCGCCGGCCCCAAGAGACCGCGAAGATTGACGGTCGCCCAACGAATCCAATCTTCGACGCCGGAACCGAGCGCGAACGACGTCGCGAGCCAAGCGAAAAGCGCGTAGGCGGCGACGCGACCGACCGCGTATAAAACGCCGGAAAGCAAGACGTTGCGCGGCGAGTCGAGCCGTCGAGCGACGAACGCGAGCGCCGCTAAATTGGTCGCGAGAGGGCAAGGGGAAATCGACGTTTGCGCTCCGAGCGCGAACGCTCCGAGGAGCGCGAGCCAATAAGCGTCGTTCATTTTTTAACCTTTTCTTTCTTTTAAAATCGGCGCAACATATTGTTGAAAAACAGGTTGAGTTTAATTGTTTTTGGCTTCTTGAGAAAGACGGCGCGACGTCGATTCCGCGAGCGCGGCGCGAATTTCGTCGGCGACGTAACGCTTGAACCGCTCCGAATCGCCGACGAGTTCCCAAATTCGCGTCGCTTTTTTCGCCGTCGCGTCGCGCCCGTCGCGTCCGACGACGAGAACAAGCGACGGCGCGGCAACTTTGAACGCCGTCGCAAGTCGCCGATTTTCCGGCGCTTCGAAGTCGACGTAACGAAGCTCGAGGCGTTTCGAGCGCGTTTCGGCGCGAAATTCGTCGCGAACGGTTTCGAAAACGTAAGTCGCGATTCGGCGGCAGTTGGCGCAACCGGTCGACCGATGAAAATAAACGGCGCGGACGTAACCGTCGGGGCGTTTGGCGCTTGCGTCGACGCCGAGACGGGCGGCGAGTTCTTGCGCGGGCCAATAATAGGGAACGCGTTCGAAATCGGGCGTCGACGGTTTCGCCAGATTGG
>JAFTUJ010000435.1 GCA_017466305.1 Thermoguttaceae bacterium | reverse complement strand
ATGTTGACGTCGCCGATGCGTTGGCTCCGGTCGCGCGGGTGGTCGCAGACCGCGTCGTTGACGACGGTGATTCTGTTCGTTATGCTGATCGGCGGCGGAACGATTACCGTCGTCGGTTCGCAATTGAAGCAATTCGCGCAAGACGTTCCGGAATATCGCGATCGTTTTAACGAGGAACTGGCCAAGTATAATTTGGAAATCGGCGACTTTGTTCCTTTCTTAAAAGACGAGAAAAAAGAAGAGCAACCAAAAGAAGATAAAGAAAAAAAGGAAGAAAACCAAGAACCGTCGTTGGCGGTGAAGCAATGCGTTCGCGAAGAAGTCGACCGTTTGTGGTTGGAAAAGTGGGAACAATCGCGTCAAGAGTCCGAGAAGAAAAACGACGCGACCGATTCGAACGAGACGTTGCGCAACCTGAAAACAAACGTCTCCCCGATTATGCAAGTCGCGTGTCAAGACGTAGAACCGAATTTTGAAGCGACCGCCGAATTGACGAGCGAAATTCAAGAGCCGGCGGAAGCTTTCTCGCCGATCGGCGGCGAACTGTCGCCGTTGTTCGAAGCGGAAGACGCGGAGCTTGGGGTCGTCGCCTTGGAGGGCGAAACGCAAGAAAGCGAAGAAACGTCGCCCGACGGCGTCGCGGAAGAGGAAGAAGCGGCGGAAAACGGCGGCGTCGCTCCGAAACCCGTCGTGAAAAAAGTCGACGAAGCGCCGACGAACACCGTCGAAGCCGCGTCGAACGAGCTTTTTAGCTATTTGGCGCAGTTGGCGTCGGAATTGAGCTATTTAGCCAGCAACAGCTTCCTGGTAACGTTGTTGGTTATCTTTATGCTTTGCGAAACGACCACGATGCCGAAAAAAATGACCGCCGCGCTCGGCAAACGTAGTTTTGTGAACGAGCACATCCAACAAATCGTCGGCGACATTCGCAACTATATGGTGATCAAGACCTGGATGAGTTTAGGCGTCGGGACTTGCGTTACGTTCCTCTTGTTGATTTCGGACGTGCAGTATCCGCTGTTGTGGGGCTTCGTCGCGTTTTTGTTGAACTATATCCCGAACATCGGTTCCGTGGTCGCCGCGATTCCGCCGATCGTTTTGGCGACGGTCGAACACGGGGTCGTCGTCGGCGGGATCGACGCGGTTTTCTTTGCGATCATCAACTGCACGATCGGGTACGCGATCGAGCCGCGCCT
The DNA here is from genome assembly GCA_017466305.1 of Thermoguttaceae bacterium. Lineage (GTDB taxonomy): Bacteria > Planctomycetota > Planctomycetia > Pirellulales > Thermoguttaceae > RUG369. The sequence goes on along the minus strand of JAFTUJ010000435.1, from coordinate 31,681 downwards.
CTTGGGGAACGGGCTCGATTTGTCGCCGCTTATCGTTTTGCTCGCGTTGATTCTTTTCGGTTGGCTTCTCGGCCCGATCGGGATGTTCCTGTCGCCGCCGTTGGCCGTTATTATGAAGATTATTTTCCAATCGTTCCCGGAAACGCGTTGGATCGCCGTCTTGATGGCGAACCGTCCGCCGAAAAACGACGGAGACGCGGATAAGAACGAGGGGAGCGGCGCAAAAATCGGCGCGCGCGCTTAACGTCGAGCGAAAAAAGCGATAACGCCGCGTATCAAACGCGCGGCGTTATCGTTATTAATAAGCCAAAACGAATAGGTAACAAAAGAAAAAATAAAAGCGTCGAACGCGGACGCTCGACGCTTTGAAGTCGCCGGTTTTTCCAATTTCGGACGCGAAACGTCGCGACCGCGCTTTACCAAGCGGGCTTGTCGGCGCTGAGGAAATCGTCGACCGTTTCGATTTGGTTCGACTTGCTCTTTCCGGAGCGGCAACCGACCGACGCGGCGAACGTCGCCGAAAAAAGAACGAGCAAAACGAGCGCGACGACGCGGCGGCGAGAACGATTTTCAAATATACTGCGCATAAAACGCTCCTTAACGGCGTTGGTTGCGTTCGGCGATTCGCGGCGCGTTCCGTCGTCGCCGCTTTTAAAGAATTATACCGAATGTTCGCGTTATTGCAAATATCGGATTTTTAACGTTGGATCTTAACGGTTCGGCCTAATTTTTGTCGATAATTAGTCGACGATATCCCTCGCGTCGCCGGTCGACGGAACGCGAAACGATGATTTAGGAGTTTTGGGTAAAATGAGTAAAATCGAACAAGCGTTTGAACTGGCGAAAGAACGATACGCGGAACTCGGCGTCGACGTCGACGCGGCGATGGAAAACGTTTCGAAGGTAAAAATTTCGCTCCACTGCTGGCAAGGGGACGACGTCGCCGGTTTCGAATCGACGGCGGGGCTGACCGGCGGCGGGATTCTCGCGACCGGCAACTATCCGGGCAAAGCGCGCACGCCGGACGAACTCCGCGCCGACGCCGAAAAAGCGTTCTCGTTGATTCCGGGCAAACACCGTTTCAACCTGCACGCGATCTACCTTGAAAACGGCGGCAAAAAAGTCGACCGCGACGAAATCGAACCGGCGCACTTCCAAGGCTGGATCGATTGGGCGAAAGCGAACGGCCTCGGCCTCGACTTCAACCCGACGTTCTTCTCGCACGAGAAGGCCGCCGACGGGCTGACGCTCTCGCACCCGGACAAAGGAATCCGCGATTTCTGGATCGAACACGACAAACGCTGCCGAACGATCGCCTCCGCGATGGGCGCCGCGCAAGGTTCGCCTTGCGTCGTCAACCACTGGACGCCGGACGGTTTGAAAGACTTTCCGGCCGACCGCCTCGCGCCGCGCCGCCGCTTGGCCGAATCTTACGACGAAATTTTCTCCGTCCAACACCCGCGCGAAACGATTCGCGACGGCGTCGAATGCAAACTTTTCGGGATCGGCGCCGAAAGCTACACCGTCGGAAGTCATGAATTCTGCATGGGTTACGCGATGAAGAATAATCTTCTCGTCACGCTCGACGCGGGCCACTTCCACCCGACCGAAACGATTTCCGACAAACTTTCGTCCTTGTCGCTCTTCGTCGACGAACTCCTCCTGCACGTCAGCCGCGGCGTCCGTTGGGACAGCGACCACGTCGTCGTTTGGAACGACGAAATGAAGGCGATCGCCGAAGAACTCGTCCGTTGCGATTTGCTTAGCAAGACTTACGTCGCGCTCGACTACTTCGACGCGACGATCAACCGCGTCGCCGCTTGGACGATCGGGACGCGCTCGGCGTTGAAAGCGTTGCTGGCGGCGTTCCTCGACCCGATCGCGACGCTGAAAAAAGCGGAGCTGGACGGGAATTACACGAAGCGTCTCGCCTTGATGGAAGAAGCGCGCACCCTTCCGTTCTCCGCCGTTTGGGATTATTATTGCGAAAAGAACGGCGTTCCGGTCGGCGAAAAATGGCTCGCGGAAGTCGAAGCGTACGAAGCCGCCGTTCAAAGCAAGCGCGTTTGAGCGTCCGCGTTGAACTAAGACGCAACGCGTTGGAATAAAACGCGTTGCGAACGACGTCGAGGTTTCCTCGGCGTCGTTTTTTTATTGGCGGAATCGTTGAGAAAACGTTATTTCGCCGCGTTAACGACCGCCTCGACGAGTTTCGCTAACGTCGCTTCTTCCGCGACCGCCGCCGGTTCGACGCCGACGGAGCGGAGCGCGTCCGCCGTCAACGGACTGAGCGCGACCCAGCGCGTTTGCGAAAACGCGTCGCCGAAGAGACGCGCCAACGCTTTCGCCGTCGCGGAGCTGGCGACCGTTCCGAAGTCGATTTGGTTGGAGCGGAGCGCGTCGAGGATCGCGGCGTCCGGCGTTTCGACGTCGACGGAGCGGTACGCGACGACTTCGCGAACGACCGCGCCGAGCTTCGCCGCTTCCTTCGACAAGACGTCGCGGCCCCGACTCGCGCGAACGGAGAGGAGGCGTTTTCCGGCGAGCGACGTTTCCGCGTCGCGGAGCGCGGCGACGAGCCCTTCCGCGTTGAACTCTTTCGCCGGGATTAGGTCGACCGCGACGCCGAAGTCGTCGAGCGCGGCGGCGGTGCCGGGCCCGACGGCGGCGACCGAAGTTTGCGCGTCGGCGAAAAAACGGGCGCGGCGGTTCGCGTCGACTCGTTCGAGGAAAAAGCGGACGCCGTTCGCGCTGGAAAAGAGAATCCAATCGAAGTCGCGTCGTTCGACGCATTGGAGCGCGGCGTCGACGTCGGCCCGATTTTCCGGCGGCAAAATCGCGATCGACGGTTGAACGAGAACGGCGGCGCCGCGTTCTTCAAGGAGCGAACGCAGTTCGGCGGCTTGCTCGCGCGGACGGGTAACGAGAACGGTTTTGCCGGAGAGTTCGAGCGTCATGGCGGCCTTTCGTTGAAATCTTGCGTTGAACGCAAAGGGGCGGAAACGGAAACGAGACCGTTTTTATTGTACGTCGCGAAAAGTTTTCGGCAAGGGCGGCGGAGCGTTCGGAAACGGAGAAAGGGAAAAAAGTCGCGTCGTCCGCCGCGCAAAGAATCGGGATAGACGGCGCGAGACGACAAAACGACGGCGAATTTTGCGCGGCGAGTAAAAAGGAACGCGCAAATTGGAACGGAAGCGGCGCCGCGTTCGTTTCGCGAACGATATTGAAAGGCGAAGCGCGGCGTCGGTCGCGTCGATTTGCGTTGGAGATTTCGTTAACGAACGGAGGCGGCAATGATTCGTTCCTTTATCGTCGCGTCGGGCGTCGCCGCGATCGCGTTTGGCGTTCAATGTTTCTTTTTTCAAGCGCTTGTCGTCGAGACCGACGTTCGGAAAACGGTCGCGATCGCCGATTTTTTGCCTTATTCGATGATTTGCACCGGTTTGGTCGTTTATTTATACGGGACGCAGCTTCGGAAATGAGGTTGCGTCGCGGCGTCGGTCGCGAATTGCCGGACGCCGAGCGGGCGGACGCGAAATCGCTCTTGACGCGCGTCGATTTTTTTGGCAAAATGAACGCGTTTTCCGGAATTTGACGTTTGCGACGTCGCCGGAACGGCGCGAACCGGCGCCGTCAAGGAAGAAACGGACGCGCCGACGCGAAAACGGTCGCCCAAGGAAGGGACGACGCGTCGGCGGTTTTGGAGAAGGAGTTTTGAAAATGTCGAAACGAACGATTTTGCTGGGCGCCGCGCTCGGTTTCTGTTTTGCGCTGTCCGGTTGCGGCGGTTCTTCGACCGACGGCGACGCCGCGCCGAATTCGAACGTTCCGGCCGTCGAGTCGGAAGCTTCCAAGGCCGGGGAAGAAACGAGCTCGTTGAACGTCGAGGACGCGGAGAGTCCCGAAGGCGTCGTCGACGCGTTCTTTCGTTCCTTTTTTCGAGGGGACGACGAAGGCGCGTTCGCGTTGCTGACTTCGAAAGCGCAAGAAGCGACGCGCGAACAGTTTTCGGCGCAGGCCAGCGATACGATTAAATGGAAAGCGACGAAAAAAGCCGCGCTTGACGACGGTCGCGTTTGCGTTTACGTCGACGTCGAAGATTACACCGAAACCGGCGAAATTCAGGTTGAAGAGTTGACGTTTGTCCTTTCCGACGCGGACGGCGCTTGGCGCGTCGCCGGTTTTAGCGTCGGCGAGCTTGCGATCAACTTTGAAGAGCGTCAGATTAACGCCGTCGCGCAAGAAGAGGACGGCGAAACGGTTAAGGTGGGGCAAACGAGCGATTCCGTCGTTCGCTGAAGTCGGCGGAGCGGCGCGAAACGTCCAAAGCGCCGCGGCGCTTCGAAGGACGCGTTTTTTCAGCGCGGAAATTTTGACGCGTTTTTGAGAGCGCAAGATCTTCGGGGCATTTTTTCAGCGCGGGAATTTTGACGCGTTTTTTAAGAGCGCGAGATTTTCGGACCGTCGTTAAGAGCGCGCAAAATTTGGTTGCGCGTCGTTAAGCGCGTAAAATTTTCGGGCCGTCGTTAAGAGCGCGCGAAAATTGGCCGCGCGTCGTTAAGCGCGCGTAAAATTTTCGGGCCGTCGTTAAGAACCCGCGAAGATTGGCCGCGCGTTGAATAAAAAACGCCGAAGAGCGAAAAACTCTTCGGCGTTTTTTATTGGCGACGGCGTTCGTCGCGAGTCGGAAACCGACGAGCGCGGCGTTCGCTCAACGCGTCGGCGACGGAAAAACGCGCGACGACGTTCGGGGCCGCGGGTTAAACGCGAACCGACGCGAAAAATAAGGAACGCTCCGACGGAAAATAAAACGCGTTTTAAAAACGTGCGACGGAGCGTTGGAACGTTGGGTTAGCAAGCGTTGGGACGTTAAGCCCCCGGAACGAAGCGCGCCAAGGCGACGCGCTTTCGTCGGGGAAACGAGAAGTCGAGCTAACGCCGACGTTCGATCAGTCCCACCACCATTGGCCTTCCGGAATCGACGCTTCGACGGCGTCGCGTTTGGCTTCGACTTCGCCTTTGTCGTCGTATTTCAGGTTTTCTTCGTCGAGCGCGGTCGCCGGACGAACGACGACGCCGCCGCCGGTCGGGTACGAAACGAGCGTCGGGCTGCGACGAACGGCGTTGGTCGCGGTTTGCGCGAATTGAATCGCGTTCAAGCGTTCGGTTTTGAATTGCGCTTCGTCGCCGAAGAACGCCATGTCCCAATTCGTTTTGGCGTACGCGCCGTCTTTTTGGAGGTACGCGGCGACGATCGACATGTCGATCATGTTGCGGAGGTTCGCGTAAACCGGAACGGCGTCGGCGATGCGTTCAAACTTCGCGGTGAAGCTCTTCGCGTAAGCCTTCGTCGCGGGGTTGCCGCCGTTTTTATTCGCGCTGCGATTGCCGTTTTCGTCGACCAATTCGTTTTCGCCGACGAGGTTGACGCCGTTCCCGACGAGTTGCATCGCGGTCCCGTCTTCGGTCATCACGACGCAATCGTAATCGGGTTGGAAGTACCAGCGAACGAGAGCGTTGCTAGCGCGACCGCGCGGGTTCGAGCGTTCGGCGTAGGTCGTCAGTTTGACCGGCGCTTCTTCGAGGCCGATCCCGATCAGCTTCATGCGGTAGTCGGCGGCGACGAGGGTCGCGGCGAAGTTCGTTTTCGGCGAAACGCCCCAAACTTGGACGTTTTGGAGGCCGAGCGCGTCCGCCATGCCGAGCGCGTAATCGACGATTTGACCGTCGTCCGAGAGATTCGGATGCGGCGTCGATTTGAGGTACGCTTGCATGTTGCGGAGACCTTCGGCGGTCGGGTCGATCGAGCAACCGACGAGTTTGTTCCCTTTGCCGTCGGCCGGGAACGCGCGGAGAGCGACGACGAGGTCTTCGAGTTTCAGCGTCGGGCGACCGCTTTTAGCGCCGACGGTCGCGCCTTCGGCTCCGATCGTCCAACCTTCGGCCGGGCCCGCGACGACGATTTCGCCCGATTCCGGATAAACGTAAACGTTTTCAATACGGGTCAAGCCGGCGAGGTTCGCCATGTCCGCGGTAACGACGCCGCCGTTTTCTTGGATCGCCGCTTCGAGACGGGTCAAGGAAACTTTACGCGACTTGCTGACGGCTTTCATATCGCTCGGAACGCCGTAAAGCGCGGCTTGGCGCATCGCGGCGAGCGTTCCGTCGTCGAGGATAACGCGTTCGAGAACGCCGTCCGGACGAACGACGACGCCGGAGCCGTCGCCGCCCCCGCCGTTATTATCGTTGTCGTTGTCGTTATCGTTGTCGTTATCGTTGTTGTCGTTGTCGTTATCATCGTCGTCGTCGGCAAACGCGACCGGCGCGTCGACGAAGTAGGGAGTCGACGCGGGAACGGCGACGAAGACCGCCAACGCCAAAAGGGCGCTCCATCGAAGGAAGGAACTGATCCGACTCATAAAAATCTCCTAAAAATTCGATTAGGTTGGACGGTGAAAATCCGATCGGCGAACGGCGGTTCGTTTGCGCGTCGCAAGCGGAACCGAACGTCGCGGCGTCGGGGCGGAGCGTCGCTTTCGTCGCCGGCGCGAGCGAAACGACTCTTGGCGACGCAAACTTCGCCGCTATCTTCTCAATGATAATTGCGACGGCCTCTTTAAGCAAGCGATAACTTGGTAAAATCGCCTATTTTGTCGAAATTTTTTTTCTTCGACGGCTTGGCGCGCCGGTTTTAACGGTCGTCGCGATTGTTGAAACGTGCGAAGAGGGGTTGACTTTAAGGGCGGGGCGGCGCGAGCGGCGGTCGCGCCGCCGGCGAAACGCGCCGACGTCGGGCGAGCGCGAAGATTGAATTGCGGAATTTTGCCTAAATTAACTATTTTTTTTATTCGAAATAAAGAGCGAACGCAACGGGAAAAAAGCCGAAGGAATCTTAGAACTTTGTAAGTTGGGGTGAAGTTCTCGAAGCGGTTCGTCGAAAAAGATGATATGCGTTTTTTGCGCGTCGTCGGGCGAGACGACTATTTCGACGTTCGGCGAGGTTGAGACCGCGCAAAAACATTAATATTAATATTGTCAGAAAAACGATGGAATCGTTCTCATGAAGAAGAGACTGTTGGAGTTTCCCCTCGCGTGTTGCGCCGCGCTCGGCGTTTGTTGGTCGACCGTCGAGAGTTTCGCGTCGACCTCGTTCGCCGCGGAGGCGCCGTATTTAACGCGGGTCGGCGGAACGTTCGCAAAGTCGGAGTTCTTGGCGTCGACGTTAAACGCGAAGAACGAAACGACGACGTTCGCCGACGTGGAAATTGCGCCGACGCAGTTTAACGGTCGCCCGTTGCAACAAGCGGCGAAGCGTACGTTCGGCATAACGCGCGAATTGGCCAACGGATTTAAAACGACCGAACAAATCGAACGCGAACTCGGCGACAAACGAAACGCGCGAGCGAACGAACGTCGAGCGAAGCAAAACGCCCCGGCTTCGGCCCCGGCTCCGGCGCAAGCTCCGGCGCAAGCTCCGGCCCCGGTTCAGATTCCGGCTCCGGTTCAGGAGCCGGCTCCGGCGACGACCGAAACGACGGTCGCGCAAGAGGCCGTCGAGGCGCCGGAAACGACGCAAGACGCGGAAGCGAAGGCGAAAGCCGAAGCCGAAGCGCGCGAAGCGGCGGCGAAAGCGGCGCAAGAAGCGGTTTCGCAACAAGCTCCGGAGCGTTCCGCCGAAGAAAAGACGCGCGCTTTAACCGGCGATCAAGAAAACGCGCCGGACGCTCGCGTCGATTTGCCGGACGTCGACGCGGCGGCGGTCGCGCCTTCCGGAGAGTCGGCGGCCGCTTCCGAAGAAACGACCGCTCCGGCGGCGACGGCGGAGACCGGTTCGACGCTCGGTTTCGCCGACGCGCAAAAGGCGACGCAAGAAATGTCGAACGACTTGCTTTCGACGTTGAACGCTCGCGGCGGAGCGTCGCTTTACGACCGTTGGCGCGCTTACGACGCCGGAGTGCGTCGCCAAACGTCGGCGCTCGAATCGGGGAGCGAATTGAACGGGCGCTGCCGCTTGCGTTGGTACGAGAAACTTTACGCCGACCCGTTGCGTTCGGCGGGCGAAGTCGAGTTCTTCTCGCGCGCTTGGGGCGGGTTCTTCTCCGGCTCGACGGCGGACGTCGTTTCCGGCGTTCGCTTGGCGCGCGTTAAGATGGACGTCGCGGCGCGCAACGATCAAGCGGCGAAACCGGCTCCGACGACGCCGCAAGAAGCGATCGAAGTTTTGAAAACGGCGCTCGTTGAAACGGCGGCCCTGCACGCTCGCGCGCTCGCGCCGATGAGCAAAGACGACGTCGCGGCGGTTTCGCGGGAAGCGCATTCGATCTTTTGCGCGCAAGCTCAAAGCGGACACACCGTTCCGAGTCGCGGTCGCGCGAAATATTTGATCGACGCGATGCAAAAAATGAACAAGAGCGCGCTTTACGACGCCGCCGAAACGGCGCTTTCCGCGCTCGACGAAAAAACGCTCGAGCTGTTGGCGCAAGTCGACTGGGATTCGCTCGAAAAAGTGAAGGTCGACGGTCAAGAAATGGGGCGCGTTTCGACCGAAGCCGGCGATATCCTCTTCGGCGATAAAAACGCGACCGTTTGGAACCTCGACCAATATTCGACCGTTTGCTGCGTCGTCGACTTGGGCGGTCGCGACGAGTACCGCGAAGGCGTTTGCAACGTCAACCGTCCGGTTTTGGTCGTTCTCGACTTGGGCGGCGACGACGACAATTACGTCGGGCAAAATCCCGGGATTCAAGGCGGCGCGATTCTCGGGGTCTCCGTTTGGTACGACGGCGGCGGGAACGACCGTTACCTCGCGAAAGACGTCGCGCAAGGGAGTTGCGTCGGCGGCGTCGGAATTTTGGTCGACGAAAGCGGCGACGACCGCTACCTCGGCTTCCTGCGGGCGCAAGGCCAAGCGCTTTGCGGGCTCGGGCTCCATATCGACCGCGCCGGAAGCGACGATTACCGCGCCGCGTTATGGGCGCAAGGCGTCGGCGCGCCGGGCGGTTTCGGCGCGATTCTCGACAAAGACGGAAACGACCATTATTACGTCGGCGGCTACTATTACGACTCGTATCCGGAACACCCGGGGCACGACGGTTGGGGCCAAGGGATCGGCGCCGGGATTCGACGCGTCGCTTGCGGCGGAATCGGGCTTTGCCTCGACTGCGGCGGGGACGACGCTTACGAGTTCGACTACTTCGGACACGGCGGCGGTTACTGGATGGGCGTCGGCGTCGCTCGCGACTTCGGCGGGAACGATATCCGCTACGCCGCCACGTCGACGCGTTACGACGGTTCGCATCGCGACCAAGCGCGTTGGCAACGCTTTGGCTGCGGGTTCGGCTGCCATTACGCCGTCGGTTATCTCTTCGACGACCTTGGCGACGACGCGTACAACGGCACGATCATGGGGCTCGGGATGGGCTGGGACCTCGGCGCCGGTTTCCTCGTCGACTTCCTTGGCGACGACGCGTTCGAAGCGACCGGCGGTTTGACGCAAGGCGCGGGCGGCGAAGGGAGTATCGGCGTCTTGATGAATTATCGCGGTTCGGATATTTACCGCGGCAACAACCAAGGTTACGCTTCGTCGCACTTAACGTATCACTCGCCGAGCGATTGCGGCGCGAACTATAGTTTCGTCGTCGATCACGGCGGGAGCGACCAATACGGCTGCCGCGCCGCGAACAACGCCGTTTCGACGCGCGGCATGACGACCGGTTTCATTATCGACCGTCCGGCGCCGAACGAGCCGCAACCGCAGGCGAACGCGCAGGGCCAACCGCAACCGCAAGCGGGCGCGCGCCCGTCGACGGCGCAAGGTTTCCAAAGCGCGTCGGGTTCGATTCGCACGATGGCGGCGCCTCCGCCGACGGTGGAGCCGGTCTATAATTTCGACAATAGCGGCGGAATGCAGGGCGGCATGGGGCGCGGCTGGCGTCTCTTCGGCGGCGGCATGTGATTCGTCGAGATTTCGGAAATAAACGAGCGAAGGGCGGGCGTCGAAAGGCGTTCGTCCTTTTTTTGCGTCGCGTCGCGTTCCCGCTTGTAAAATTGAGCGTCGATGGTAAAATAAAGCGCGTTGCGGGAATTGAAAACGCTTCTTATCAAAAAACGAAAGGAAACCTATGAGCGCGAAGGGGAAAGGAGCGCGGCGCGTCGCGATTTGGGCGGGGAAATTTTTCCTTGCGAACGTTTTTGCGCTAGTCGTTCTTTCTATAGTGGGCAGTTGGTATTATTACGGCGGCCAAAATTTTGAAGCGCCTATTGCGAACGAGACGCTCGACCGACCCGAGCCCAATTCTTACGTTTCGCGTTGCGTCGAGGGGCGGGGGTTCGCGCGTTTGGACGCAAACGGTTACAACAACGCCTTTTACCGCGAGCGCGGTTGGGATTTGGCGGACGTCGACGCGTTATTGCAAGGCTCGTCTTATTTGGAATCGTTTCAAACGTCGGAAAACGAAACGTTTGTTTACCGGTTGAACGAAGCGTTTGAAAACGGTCCGGAAACGTTGAAGTTTTACTCTTGCGGTCGAAGCAGTCATACTTTCGTTACGTCGACGGCGCGTTACGAAGACGCGTTGAAGCTTTTTAAACCGAAAAAATACGCGATGATCGAATGTTTTGCCGTTCCGAGCGTCGCCGACGTTGAAAAATCGTTGAATAACGATTTGAAAAATTTTTCCGGGTTGCCGACAAAAACGAAACGTATTTTGAAATGGTTCCGGTTTCTGCCTTGGTTGCATTTGAAATATTTCGAGGGTTGCGTCAAACCGCGGTTGACGGCGCAAAAGCCGGCGCCGCAAGACGCGACGCCGGAGGAAAAAAAGGCGAGCTGGACGAAGTTAGCGCGCAAAATTCGCGCGACTTCCGACAAATACGGCGTTACGCCGATTATCTTTTTTCATATCGCTTTTGGGTTAAATCAAGACGGGACGGTCTTTCCGCGTTACGACGTCGAGGAGTTGGCGGCGTTTCGCGCGGTTTGCGAAAGCGAGGGAATCGTTTTTGTCGACGCAACGCAACGAATGCGGCGGGAGTACGAGGAAAACAACGTTTGGGGGTACGGATTTGGCAACGCCGAGCTGGTTAGCGGCCATTTCAACCCCGACGGACACCGTATCCTCGCGGAGGTTTTGGCGGAAACGATTCGAGAATTAGACGCGAAAGAGAAGGCGAAGCAATGATTTTTAACAGTTTGGCGTTCGCGGCGTTTATTTTGGTCGTCGGTTGCGTTTTGGCGATTTTCAACGCGAAACCGTTCCTCCAACCGGAACGCGCGGCGACGGCGGCGCGTTTGCGACACGGCGTCCTTTTGGTCGCGAGTTACGTTTTCTGCGGTTGGTTCGACTGGCGTTTCTGCTTGGCGTTGGCGGCGACGACGGCGGTCGTTTACTTTTGCGCGCTCGGCGTCGCTCGCGGAAAGCGTTCGAAGTTATGGTTGCGACTCGGCGTCGTTTTGCCGTTGGTCGCGCTCGCCGTTTTTAAGTACTTTAATTTCTTCGTTTCGTCGGTCGCGTCGGCGCTTTCGCTCGACGTCGAAGCGTTGGGGACGTTGAAAATCATCCTGCCGATCGGGATTTCGTTTTACGTTTTCCAAGCGATTAGTTACGTCGTCGACGTGAATCGCGGCAAGGTGGAGGCGAGTTCGGATTTCGTTAAGGTCGCGCTTTATTTGGCGTTCTTCCCGCGTTTGGTTTCGGGGCCGATCGTTAAGGCGGCGTATTTCTTCCCGCAATTGGAGGAGAAGCGCAACGTCGGCTTGAAAAATTTGGAGATCGGCGTTCAAATTTTTGCGCTTGGTCTTTTCAAAAAGATCGTCGTCGCCGACCGTTTGGGCGCGTTTGTCGACACGGTGTACGCGACGCCGAACGCGTTTCACGGCGCGGTCGTAACGTTGGCGGTCGTTACTTACGCGCTCCAACTTTACTTCGACTTCTCCGGTTATTCCGATATGGCGGTCGGCGTCGCGAAGGGGCTCGGTTACGACTTGCCGCGCAACTTTAATTTGCCGTATTTGTCGCGGAATCCGTCGGAGTTGTGGAAGCGTTGGCACATTAGTTTGTCGTCTTGGCTGATGGAGTATCTGTATATTCCGCTTGGCGGCAACCGCAAGGGCAAACTCCGCGCGCACGCGAACTTAGCGACGACGATGTTGTTGGGCGGGCTTTGGCACGGCGCGGGTTGGACGTACGTTGTTTGGGGCGCGATGCACGGCGCGGCGCTTTGCGTTCATAAAGCGTTTAAAGACTGGCGAGGCAAGCGCGAACCGGCGGCGAATCCGAGCGCGGTTTCGAAGGCGTTCGGCGCGGTCGCGACGTTGGCGGCGATTTTCGGAACGTTCGTTTGGATGACGCTTTCCTTGATACCGTTTCGGGCGCCGACGTTTGGCGACGCTTGGGACATTTTTACGCGAATGTTCGTTTGGGACGACGGCATTTATCGGCTTTACATTTGGACGCCGATTTACGCGACGTTTCTTCTCGTCGCGAGCGTCGTCGCGTACGTCGTTTACCGCAAGCGTTGCGCGGCGGCGTCGCCGGAGGAACTGGAAAAGTTGCGCAAGACCGGCGTCGACGCGTTTTATCCGTTGTTGGATTTGACGAAACTTTCGCACTTGACGCTCTTCACGACGTTTATTTACTTGCTGTTCGGTTTCGCGTATTTTGGCGACTCGGCGTTCGTTTACGCGCAATTTTAGCGGAACGGCGCGAAAAGCGTCGCGAAAGCGGCGTAAGGCGCGAGCGAAGGGCGGGCGTCGAACGGCGTTCGTCCTTTTTCGCGGGACGTTCGAGGCGGCGAATCGGCGAATCGGCGAATCGGCGAAGGAGGCGAAGGGGCGAAATGGAAGCGCGCGGGAAAACGGCGTCGACCGACTTTTGGAAGCGGGAAGTCGTCGAGGGTTGCGTCGACGTCGCGGACTTGGTTTCGCCGTCGAAGTTGGCGGATTTTGTCGTTAATCCTTACGTCGGCTGCCCGCACGCTTGCCGATACTGTTACGCTCGCTTCACGACGCGCTTTCGACCGGAGCGTCCGGAGCTTTGGGGCGATTTCGTCGACGTCAAACGCTGTTCGAAACCGCTCGGCGCGAAACGGCTGACCGGCAAAACCGTCTTTATGTCGTCGGTTACCGACGCTTACAACCCGGCGGAGCGCAAATACGGCGCGACGCGGCGGATTCTCGAAGAGTTGGCGCCGATCGACTGTTTCCTCGCGATCACGACGAAATCGAACCTAATTTTGCGCGACCTCGACCTCCTGAAAGCGCGAGCCGAGCGCGGGTTGGCGAGCGTCTCCATTTCGCTCAACACGTTGGACGACGCGTTCCGCTCCGAAATGGACGCCGCGTCGAGCGTTGCGGAACGGCTCGAAACGTTGCGCGTTTTGGCGGAGGCCGGCGTCCCGACGGTTCTCTTTATGTCGCCGATTTTCCCGTTCGTTACCGATTTTCGAGCGTTGGTCGAGGCGGCGCGACCGTTCGTCGGCGAAGTTTGGTTTGAGAATTTGAAGTTGCGTCGCGGTTACAAAGAGGATATTTTGGCGTATATCCGCGCTCGTTTCCCGAAATTTTACGCCGAGTATCTGAAAATTTACCGACGCGGCGACGTCGGCTATTGGTCGGCGTTGAAAGAGGAGATCGCCGACTATTGCGAGCGAACCGGCGTTCCGAATCGGATTTTCTTTCATTATTAATAAGGGCGCGACGAAAGCGACGCGACGTTTTTTTAGAAAAGTCGCGTTTTGAGGGGTTGGGGCCCCTTAAAACGAACGGAAAAACGGGTAAAATTAAGGGTTGGTTCGCGCGTTGGTCGGAGGCGGCTCTTTCGCCGTCGCGACGCCGGTTTTTTCGAGTTTTGACGAGAAAACAAGCCGAAAGAACGCGCCGCGAACGATTCAAATTACCCAGATTACCCGTTCGGCGGTCGAATAACCGCGACCGAGGCGGGGCGACGCCGAGAAGGAGAACGTCCGATGTCGATGAAATGGTCGAAAACGCTGATTCCGACGATGAAGGAAACGCCGAACGGAGCGGAGATTCCGAGTCATATTTTGATGCTCCGCGCCGGGATGATTTCGCAAGTGATGGCGGGCGCGTACGCGTTCCTGCCGCTCGGGTGGCGCGCGCTCCACAAGGCGACGAACATCGTTCGCGAAGAAATGAACCGAACCGGCGCGTCGGAACTCTTCATGTCGGCGCTCTGCCCGCAATCGCTTTACGAACAAACGAACCGCGTCGAAGCGTTCGGCAACGTCCTCATTAAAACGACGCTGACTCGCGGCGGCGCGAAAACGCCGGTCGTCTTCTGCCCGACGCACGAAGAGGAAATCACGAGCATCGTTTCGCAATACGTCTCGAGCTATCGTCAGCTCCCGATGACGCTTTACCAAATCCAAACGAAGTTCCGCAACGAAGAGCGACCGAAGTTCGGGCTCCTGCGCACGAGCGAATTCTTGATGAAGGACGCGTACAGCTTCCACACGAATATCGAGTCGCTGAACGAAACGTACCAAGATATGTACGACGCTTACTGCCGCGTTTTCGAACGTTGCGGCCTCCCGTATTTGCCGGTCGAAGCGGAGTCCGGCCCGATCGGCGGCGACGCGTCGCACGAGTTCATGATTCCGTCCCCGAACGGCGAAGACGACGTTGTTTACTGCCCGACCTGCCGTTACGCGGCGAACGTCGAAAAGGCGGAAATCGGCGAAACGGTTTACGTCCGCCCGGAAGACGCGGTTTTGAAGGAAATCGCGGAGCTGGACACCCCCGGCGCGCACACGATCGACCAAGTTTGCGCGTTCCTGAAAGCGAAACCGAAGCGCGTCGTTAAAACGTTGATTTACAACGTTGACGGCGCGGCGGTCGCGGTCTTGGTTCGCGGCGATTGCGACGTCAACGAAAACAAACTCCGCCGCGTTCTCGGCGCCGAAAAGGTCGAGTTGGCCGACGACGCGACGATCGAGCGCGTTACCGGCGCCCCGGTCGGTTTCGCGGGCCCGGTCGGCTTGAAAGAAAAGATCAAGATCGTCGCCGACCCGACGCTTAAAGAGTTGGTCAACGTGATCGTCGGCGCGAACAAAGCCGAGAAACACTTGGTCAACGTCAACCTCGACCGCGACTTTACGGTCGACGTTTACGGCGACGTCCGCAACGCGCTCCCGGGCGACGCTTGCCCGCGCTGCGGCGCTCCGATGACGATGCAAAACGCGATCGAAGTCGGCCACGTCTTTAAACTTGGAACGAAGTACACGGAAGCGCTGAACGCGAAATTCCTCGACGACTCGTTGGCGCAACAAACGATTATTATGGGCTGTTACGGGATCGGCGTCAGCCGCGTCGTCGCCGGTTTGGTCGAAACGAGTTGGGACGACGCCGGGATCGTTTGGCCGGTCGCGCTCGCGCCTTACGAAGTTTGCGTTTGCCCGATCAAGGCGACGGACGAAGCGAGCATGGCCGCCGCGGAAAAGATCGCCGCGGAACTCGAAGCGCAAGGCGTCGACGTGATCGTCGACGACCGCGACCAACGCCCGGGCGTCAAATTCAAGGACGCCGACCTGATCGGTTTCCCGGTGCGCGTTACGATCGGCAAGAGCTTGCAGGACGGTCAAGTCGAAGTCAAATGGCGCTGGGAAAAAGACGCGACGTTGGTTTCGGTCGAGGAAGTCGCCGCGAAGCTCGCCGCCGACTTAGCCGAAGAACGCAAAACCGGCGCCCGTTTCGCCGAAGCGAAAAAAGCTCGCGACGCGCAAAAATCCGCGAAGTAAGTGAAAAATAAGCGTTTAAGCGTTCGACGGTTACCCCCGAACGCTTAAATTTCGTTAAAATAAATAAAGAAGAGGCGTTCGTCGCGTCGACGGCGGTTAAGTCGACGCGGCGCCCTCGAACCGCTCGAAATAAATCAAACGAAAATAACGATGTTCACGACAAACGAAATCCGCGAAAAGTACTTAACGTTCTTTGAATCCAAAGGTTGCGTCCGCCGTCCGAGCGACGTTCTCGTCCCGCGTTGGGACCCGTCGGTTCTCTTCACGCCGGCCGGGATGAACCAATTCAAAGACCACTTCCTCGGGCGTTGCAAGCTCGACTACACCCGCGCCACGACCTGCCAAAAGTGCCTCCGCACCGGCGACATCGACAACGTCGGGCGCACCGCGTTCCACCACACGTTCTTCGAAATGCTCGGGAACTTCAGCTTCGGCGACTACTTCAAGCGCGAAGCGATCCACTGGGCTTGGGAGTTCCTGACCGACAAGAAATGGCTCGGAATCGACCCGGCGATGCTTTCGGCGACGGTTTACAAAGACGACCATGAAGCCGCGAAAATTTGGCTCGAAGAGATCAAACTTCCGGCGGAAAAACTGCAATATCTCGACGAAGACGAAAACTTTTGGCCGGCGTCCGCGCCGAGCGAAGGCCCGGACGGCGTCTGCGGCCCCTGCTCCGAAATTTACCACAAAACGCCGCAAGGCGAAGTCGAAATTTGGAACCTCGTCTTCACGCAATTCAACCGCGTCGGCAACCCGCCGAACAACCTGCGTCCGCTCCCGAGCAAAAACATCGACACCGGGATGGGCCTCGAACGCGTTACGTCCGTTCTGCAAGGCGTCGAAACGAACTTCCACATCGACTCGCTTCGTCCGTTGGTCGACGCGGCGGCGGAAGTCTGCTCGCAAAAATACGACGATCAAGATTTGACGAACGAAAACGGTCGCCGCCTGCGCCGCATCGCCGACCACATCCGCGCCTGCTCGTTCGCGATTCACGAAAACGTTTACCCGGGCCCGAAAGAAGAAAAATACGTCATTCGCCGCCTCCTTCGTCGCGCGGTTCTCGACGGCGTTCAAATGGGGATGAAGAAGCCGTTCCTTTTCCACCTCGTCCCGGTCGTCGCCGACCTGATGAAGGTTCCGTATCCGGAACTTTCCGAAACGATCGAGCGCGTCCAAGGCGTCGTCGCGTCGGAAGAAGAACACTTTATGGCGAACATCGACGGCGGTTTGCGTCGTTTGGATTCCGTTTTCAAGACGATGGAAGAAGAAAAACGCGCCGAAGTTCAAGGCTCCGAAGCGTTTGAAATGTACCAAACGTACGGCTTCCCGCCGGAACTCTTCGAAACGCTCGCCGGCGAACGCAAATACGGCTTCGACTGGGCCGGTTTCGAAAAAGAAATGGAACGCCACGGCGAACTTTCCGGGAGCGCGGAAAAGAACCTTCTCTTCAAACGCGACCCGCTCGAAGGGATCAAGAAAGCGAACAACCCGCCGGAATTCGTCGGTTACGAAACGCTCGAAACGGAAGCGAAAGTTCTCGCGATTCTCGACGGCGAAACGCTCGTCGAGCAAGCGACCGCCGAAGGCGACGGCAAAGCGCTCCGCGTCGTTCTCGACAAAACGCCGTTCTACGGCGAAAAGGGCGGTCAAGTCGGCGACTCGGGCGAAATTACGACCGCGAACGGCGCTCGCTTCGTCGTCGAAACGACCGTTTACGACGGCGAATTCCTCGTTTGCGTTGGCAAATTGACCGCCGGAACGCTCGAAGCGGGCCAAGCCGCGACCGCCGCCGTCGACAAGAAACGCCGCGCCGCGATTAGCCGCGCTCACACGGCGACGCACCTCCTGCACGCCGCGCTCCGCGCTCGCCTCGGAAGTCACGCCGAACAACAAGGTTCGAAAGTCGACGCCGACGTTCTGCGCTTCGACTTCACGAACCATAAGGCCCTCGATCGCGAAACGCTCGTCCAAATCGAACGCGACGTCAACGAAGCGATTTTGGAAGCGCACCCGGTTTCCTGCGAAGAAACGCCGCTCGAAGACGCTCGCAAACTCGGCGCGATGATGCTTTTCGGCGAAAAATATCCGGACATTGTGCGCGTCGTTAAGATGGGCCCGTCGTTGGAGTTCTGCGGCGGAACGCACCTGAAAAACGCCGCGCAAGTCGGGTATTGCAAGATCGTCGCCGAAGAAAGCGTCGGGGCCGGGACGCGCCGCATCGTCGCTGTTACCGGGGCCGAAGCGATCGCGAAAATCGCGCAAGCGGACGCGATCGAAACGACGTTGGCCGGGACGTTGCGCGTTCCGTCGAGCGAAATCGTCGGTCGCGTCGAAGAACTCCTCGCGACGACGAAAAAGCTCCGCAAGGAACTCGAAGCCGCGTCGAAGAAGGACGCCGTTTCGGTCGACGAACTGATTTCGAAAGCGGAAGAGGTTGCCGGAACGAAGTTTGTAACGCTCGTCGCGACCGACGCCGACGCGAACGGCCTGCGCGACGCGATCGACCAAATCCGCCGCAAGACGGAAAACGCCGCGATTTTCTTCGCGAACGTCGACTCGAAGGGCGGCAAAGTTTCGCTCATCGCCGCCGCGACGCGCAACTTGGTCGAGCGCAAATTCAGCGCCGTCGAATGGATTAAAGCGGTCGCGTCGCACGTCCAAGGGGGCGGCGGCGGTCGTCCGGATATGGCGCAAGCGGGCGGCAAGAAACCGGAAGGCGTCCCGGCCGCGCTCGAAGCCGCGAAGGCGTTTCTTGCCGAAAAACTCGGTTAATAAACCTTGCCGACAAAGCGGTTAAGCGTCGCCGTTTAGCCGCTTGACGAAAGAAAACGCCGAGCGTTTCGACTCGGCGTTTTTTATTTCTTGCGGTCGTTTTAAGCTTTGGCGTTAAAGACGTTAAGCGTCGAGCGCGAAAATTTCCCAAGCGTCGCGGTCGGCGAACCGTCGAGCGTAACCGCGCGCCCCGACCGCTCCTTGGAAGCGCCCGAGAAAATCGGCGACGTCGATTTTAAGTCCGCCGTCGACAAAGGTTTGCGTCGCCGAATCGAAATAAAGCGCGGCGGCGGTCGCGACCGAACCGCTTGCGAGCGTCGACGTCAATTGAAAACGAACGACGTTAAATTCCGGCGGCGCGAGAACTTCCCAACGCCCGCTCGTTCGGTTCCAAAACGCGTTCAAGCGGTCGCCGACGCGATACGGCGCGTAAAACGCAAACGGCAAATCGTTTTGCGTCAACGTTTTATCGACGTTCAATCGTTCGAGGAACGTCGGGTCGTAAACGCGTTGGCGAACCGATTCGCTCGAATCGGCGACGCGACGTAAATTTTCGCGCGGCGTCGGTTGGGCGGAACCGAGCGCGATTTCGGAAAACGGCGTGTAAACCGGCGCGGCTTCGAAACTGAGCGTCGGTTCGTAAAACGTTGCGCCGTCGCGAGTAAAGGCGAGAAACTCGGGCGCTTTCGTCGCTTGAAAAACGCGAATTTCCAACCGTCGCGGCTCCGAAATTCGGAACGACGCCCCGTCTTGCTCGAACGCCCAAGAACCGTTCGCGTCGACGCGACGAAACGGAACGCCGCGCGACGTAAAACTCGAAGTCGCGCTTTCTAAAGAGATAGTCGACATAATAAAACTCCGACGCTTTAAAATAAACAAAATAAGTCGGTAGACGCGTTAACTTGTTATTCGGAAACGGTTTGCGATTGAACGAAAAGCGCGGCGTGGTCGGCGGAGCGATAAAGCGGCGCCCCGGCGGCGTCGACGAGGCGTTCCCAAGTTCCGGTCGATTCGCGGTAAAAGTCGTTCCAGCCGTAAGTTCCGCCCGCTTCGATTCGTTTTTCGCGGAAGAGAAACCGAATTTGCCAAGTGTAAGCGACGGCGCCGGCGTCGATTTCGCCGTTGAAAATTTTGTTCGCTTCCGCGCCTTCGAAGAGGAGCGTTCCGGCGGCGTAACCGAGAAACGGGTTGGCGTTGACCGTTCCTTGCGTCGCGCTAATCTTTTCCCAAGGCGGGTTTACAACGTTCGACCAAACGAGCTGATGTTCGATCGTTGGAACGCGTTTGACGAGCTGCAGATCGTCGGGAACCGGCGCCGTCGCGTCGAAACGCCAACGCCAACCGCGCGTCGAAATCGGAATCGACTCGCCGCAAGCGACCATTTTATAAGAGAGGCTGGTTCCGGAATCAACGCGCGGCGAATTGTCGCGGTCAACGGAAGTCGTTTCAGCGCGGTAAGATACGATCGCTTTGGCGAACGAGCCGTATTCGCCGAGCGTCGACGCGGGGCGAGCGATTTTTGAGACGTCGAGCGAACTCGGTTCGAACGGCTCGAACGCGATTTGACTGACGTAAACCCCGGGTTTGCCGGGATAAGCGAGTCGCGTCGTCGGCCCGGAAATCGGCGCTTCGGACGACGGCGGAACGAGCGATTCGTCTTCTTCGTCGGACGGCGTCAACGATTCGCAGGCGTAAAGCCGGTCGCCGAGAAAGTAACGGGCGAACGCGTCGCGCTGTTCCCAAGGGACGATAAACGTTCGAGTTGCGGAAAAGGAGTCGAGCGAGTATTTTTCTTGCGGCGAGCCCGGAAGCTCTTGAATTTGAATCGCCATCGTAAAACTTTCGCGTTGGTAAATAACGGTTTTTCAAGAGGTTAGTTGGGGTTAAGACGCGTCGAAACGTTAATTTTGCGCCGGTCGCGTCCAAGTCGCGTCGACGCCTTGCCGCTTTCGCGCGACCAAAACGCCCCAATCGGAAAGAGCGTCCGGACGTCGGTAACTTTCCGTTTCGTAACGGGTTCCGTCGCGCAAAACGACGACGTCGCGCGGCGCGGCGGGCGTTGCGAGTCGAATCCAAAAAACGATTTCGTCGACGAGCGTCGACGCCGGGAAGACGTCCGAATTTTGACTCGACGTTTTACGACTCCGAACGACCGCCGGCGCGTCGGTCGCGAGCGTCTCGAAACCGCCGGAACGAAGCGGGCGAAGCAGGTCGACGCCGTCGGTCGCGTCGGGGAAAAGTTGGTCGCAAAAACATTGACAGGAAACGAGTTGCGTTGTTCGCGAAACCGACGTTTTCGCGACCGTCCAAGTTTGCGAATCGGCGTCGCAAATCTTGTCGCCGCGTCGAATCGAAAGCGTTCGCTCGTCGAGCGGCAAACGCCAAACGGCGGTAAGACGCGGCGGTGAATCGCCGTCGCCGTTAGCGTTGGAGAATTGGCGCGAAAAGGCCGCCGCGCGGTCGATTTCGAACGAGACGAGCGCGCCGTCGCGGTTTTGCAGCGCGACGACGCGTTCGTTAAAGTCGCCTATTTTGTAAAACTTGTCGATAAACGACATAACCTCTCCGTTGTTGAAAAAAGAAAAGGGCGGCGTTCGCGCCGGACTCGAAAGCGAATCAAATTTCAAGGCGCGGCGCGAACGCAAGTTAAGAAGAAAGTCGCGACGGTTCAGTCGACGACGGCGATTGAGCGCAACTCAAACGACGATAACGCGTTAAGTTGTTTGTCGCACCAGTCGACCGTTTGTCGCAAACTCTCTTGATATTCCGTCCAAGAGACGACGGCGCCGTCGATTTTATACGTCGGTTTCGGTTCGCGCGCCAGTTCGGCGAGCGTCGCTAAAGTTTGACGTTTAATTTGCAAAACGACGCCGACGTCGAGCGAATTTTCCATATCGGCCTTTCCGAGCGCCGCCGAAAAGAAGAAAAAACTTCGCGGCGGCGACGTTGGCGCTAAGAACGGCAAGTCGTTAAATCGCCGTTCTTAGCGAAGTTTAAGAAACGAGCGTTAACCGACGCATTTGACGACGCAACGCGGATTCAAGACCGCCGGGGTTCCGCGTTCGCTCGCTTTGAAGCGCGCGACGACGTCTTGGCTGAAGTCGGCTTCGCTCCCCGCCGACGAAACGGAAACGGTGATCGGCCAGTTCTCCATATAGGCGAACGCCTTTTTGAAGTCGCCGTAAAACCAGTAATCGTCGAGCGTTCCGGCGTCGGCGGACGCGTTGGCTTTCGCGAGTTGGCGGCGCGCGATTCGGCTCGAAACGACCGAAATCTTTTCGAACGGATTCGGAATCGAACGGAGCGTTCCGTCGGCGCAGCTCAAATTCGCGCCGTGCAGCAACGCGTTGGCGATTCGACGTTTAGCGGGAGAAACGAGCGCGACGTTCGCTTCCGAAAGAATCGGTTCGCCGGTGTTCGGGTCGAGCGCGCTCGCCAGCAGATTTTCGGCGGCGTCGACGTTTTCGAGCGATTCTAAAGCGTTGCCGGAGAGCATGTTAACCCAAGGCGCGGAAGCGGTCGACGCGGCGTAATAGGTCGAGTACGCGGTTCCGTTCCATTGGTAAAGATTGGAAACGCCGAGAATCATGTCGGCGACGCGTTTTTCCTTGTTGAGCGCGAGCGTTTCGCCGACTTCGCTCGCCCGATTCAGGACGACGTGCGTCCGGTCGAAGAAGACGGCTTCGCGCGTAACCGGAACAATGAGGCCGCGTTTCGTCGTTTCCGGCGTCTCGATGTAATCTTCGCCGAAACCGACGTTCGGGTAAGCGGCGCCCGGTTCGATTTCGACCGCGGCGTCGGCGATCGACGAAAAACCGGGGATTTTTTCGCCGTTGAGACGCGTCGGAATTGTCGTGATAAGTTTCGACAGGCAAAAGACTTCCGATTGATAAGATTCGAGAATGCGACTGTAAATCAGTTGCCCGGCGATCGTCGCGAACGCGGAAACGTCGACGCCTTGGAACGATTCGGCGAGCGAACCGACGTTCGGGTTCAACTCGCGCACCCATTCGGAACCGTTCGGAACGAGCGCTTCCGCTAAGTCGCGGAGACTAAAATCGTCGGCGCGAAGTTCTTGTTTCGCAAGGGCTTCCGAGAGATGCTCGACGGTCTTTTGCGCGCCGTCGAGTTCGTAACGTCGTTTCAATTCGCGGTATTTAATGTTTGCCATTGGAGGCCTTTCCGGGTTAAGCGTTGAGTAAGGAAAGTGAAATTTGAACGTAAAATGGGGGAACTGGGAAAGCGACCGCCGACGCGAGCGACGGTAACCGACGAAATAGGCGAAGTTAACGCTTGATCGCCGCCGCGAAATTTTCGAGCGACGCGGCGTCGTTGAGTTCGGCGCGCGATTTGGAAACGATCGGCTCGAACTTTGATTCACGCGCCGTCGCGTCGCGATGTTCGGCGGCGAACTTTATCGCTTCTTGGACGAGCGCAAGTTGACCTTTGATAAGACGTTGCGCGGAAGCGACGTCGCGAGACTCCAACGCGATTTCAAGGAACGACGGCGCGCCGAGGGCCAAGCGAACGGCGGGCGCTTCTTCGGTCGCGAGTTTTTCCAAAAGGAATCGCGCGATTTCGAAGCGTTGCGTCGCGGCGTCGCGTTCGCTTTCGAGCGTTTGAAGACGAGCGGCGCCCGTCGCGTCGTTCGGCGCGGAAGCGTCGACGTCGGCGGCGTTAACCGGCGCAATCGTCGGGGTTGCGCGCTCCGATTCGAAAAGGCCGGACGTCGTCGCCGGGTCCGCGACGAGGTCGACGCTGCGAACGCGAACGATTTTGTCGACGATCTGCGCGCCGTTTTCGAGCCGAACGACCGCTTCGACGTTGTGCGAAAAACCGAAATTTTCCGGCGCTTTCTCCGCGTCCCAAAGCATTTGCTCGGCGAGCGGATGTTTCGGATTGAAATGGAAGTCGCCGTAAAGTCCGTTTTCTTGGAGCGTTACGTTCTTAATCGACCCGACGCGATCTTGGTACTTGCGCGATTCGGTCGGCGAACCGTCCGGGTGATTGACGTTGACTTTGGCGTTTTCGTAAAGCGGCGCCGCGTCGCGAAGCGTTTCTAGCGGGTAAATTCTGTTGTTGCGGCTTTTAACGCCTAAAATTTTGACGCCGGAAACGACGCCGTTTTCTTTATCGATTTTGCGTCGCGGCGACGATAAGTCGCAAAATTCCAACACGTTTTCGTTGTTCATAACGCGCTTTCCATGTTGAGGTTAATAGGACGGCAAAGGAAAAACGACGGTTAGTCGTCGCGCTTTTCGCTTTGCGCAAGTTCTTGACGTAATTGACGTTGCAACGCGCGTTCTCGGTTGGGGTCGAGCCCGTAACGCATCGCCGCCGTTTGCGGGGAAATGACGCCGGCGTTCATCAAAATTTCGTCGGCTTGCGCTTCGCTGAGGCGGTCGCGCACCGCGAGCGACGGCGGGATCGCTTGAATCGAAACGCGCCGCCCGACGTCGTCCGGAAGGTCGCCTCGAAGAACGGCGTCTTCGACGACGCGCCAAACGATCTTCATATCTTCTTTAATGAGTTCGTGTTGCATTCGTTCGAAATTGCGAACGGCGGGGCCCTCCGCGACGCTCGTCGAGGAGTAATTGGCGTTCGAAGCGTCCGAACTCAACATAAATTCCGGAATCGTCAGCCGCGCGGCGATCGCTCGCAACTCCGCTTGCAAAATTTGGACGTAACGGGTCGCGTCGATTCCGGCGATCGGAAATTCGTAATCGACGCCGGCGGTCGCGTCGACGATCGTGCCCGGTCGAAAGCGTTCGCGCGGCGGTAAGTCGTTGGCGCTTTGGCTTTTATCGCGAACGAAACGGCGAATCGTTTCCTGCGAGCCGTTGGCGTGCTTGCGGATGAGCGCGATCGACGACTGGATTTCGGCGACGACGCTCATGTTGCGGAGGAGTTTTTCGGCGCGACGCAGGTTGTCGCGGACCGGGTAAAGCAAGGGAACGCCGCGACTTGCGGTGACGTCGACGTTCGCTTTGCGGTGTTGAATTTTCGAGGCGTCGACAAAAACGTCGTCGATCCAATAACCGAGAATTTTCTCGGCGTCGCGTTTGTCTGAGACGACGCCGCAACGCGCCGAACGAGCGTTATGTCCTTGCGGCGTCTTGACTTGCTCCGGTTCGACGAAACGAACGACCGTCTTGCCGGCGTCGTCGCGGAAAAAGCGGAGAAAAACCTCGCCGTCGCGGTCGTAGCGGCGCAAAATCTCCTGTTGACGCTTGAACCAGTCGTTCGCGACGATGAAATCGACGACGATATCTTGCGTTTTTTGAGCGAGTTCCGCGTCTCGGGCGTCGCGCGCCGTCGCTTGGTATTTGTGCCCGAAGCCGACGACGTAATTAACGCGGTTCTCTAAAGCGTTGATAGCGACCGGGTTGTTTAAACAAAGTTCGCGAGAAATCCGGCGCGCGGCGGCGTTGAAAATCTCCGTGTCGGTCGACTCGTTCAGCGAATACGATAACGCGCCGAAAGTAAACGGGTTAGGGTCGTCGTACGCGAAACGCGATTCCAACGTCGAAACGACGGCGTCGGCGGATAAAACGCCGTTGAAGGGGAAGGAACGAGGCATTGTAACTCCTGAAACGTTAACGTTTAATAAAAGTCGGGGCGATTCGCGCCAAAATCGCCGCGGCTAAAGGTTTCTTCGACCGGCGTTTCCGTCAACGCCGTCAAAACGCGCAGCGCCATTTCGAGCGCGTCCGGGCCGTCGTCGTGCGCTCCGCAAGGGAACGCTTGAAGCTGCTCGATCAGCAGCTCGTTCGACGGGTTGTCGCGAAGGAAACGCAGTTTGCGCTTCGACAGCGGCGCGCCTAAGCGACGAATCCTAACGTTTTTGTTGAGGCGGTTTTCGATGGGGAAAAACGCCGCGTCGGGAACGCCGCGTTCGCGGAAGGAACGCTCCAACTCGTCGCGAAGAAGCTCCTGAAATTGGTTCGTTTCGACCGCGAAAACGTCGGGGCGATAACGGCGCCAAATTTCGAACGCTTCGTCGACGAGTTCCGACGTTGGAAAGCGACCGAGCGTCGCGTCGACAAAAATCGTTCCGTCCGAGGCGAGCGCGGCGACGACGAAGGCGGAATAGTCGCCGACGGAAGCGCGTCGTCCTTTACTCGGGTCAAGCGCAAGCGCCGTCGCGACAACGTCTTGCGGAAACGCGTCGACCCAAACGTCGTCGAAATATTCGTCCGGAAATTCGTTGTACTCGGTCGCGACCGGCGAATTCTGCTTTTCGCGCAAAAAAACTTTTTCGCCGCTTTCGACGCGCATTTTCATCAGGTCGAGGAGCGACTCGTTTTCGGGCCAAAGAACCTCGGCGCCGGCGTTCATCTCGTCGAAACGGGCGCGGTAAAACTCGTCGGCGCGGGCGCTTGCGTCGGCGTCGGACGAAAGATAAATCGCTTTCCATTCGTTCCAAAGTTCGACCGCGTCCGGGAAACGCAGAATCGCCGGGAAGCTTTTGCCGATCCAAGCCGGGTTCGAAAGGAGCTCCCAACCGATCGCCTCCGGATGAAGCGCGGTCGCCAAATGAACGACGTTAGTCTTGACGTCGCCGGCTTTTAGGAGCGCGCCGAAAAACCAGCGTCGAGAACGTTCGCGGCGCGTTTGCGAAACGATGTGGTCGTCGTTTTGCAAGTCGTCGCCGATAATTAGCGTCGGACGGCGTTCGCGCTCGCGGCGACCGCGCAACTTTTGACCGGTTCCGTAACACTCGAGCGCGACGCCGGAGCTGAACGCGAGGCGATTCGAGCGCGTCGACCAGCGTAATTTTTGCGGTTCGACGTAATAGCGGCGAATGCGCGGGTTGTCTTCAAGTTCTTTAATAATGTTGTTTAAGTGGTTTTGCGCTTGCGAGCGAACGTCGGAAACGAGCCAAATATACGACTCGCGACCTTCGAGCGCTTCGCGCAGCGGATAGGCCAAGGCGCCGAGCGTCGATTTGGCGGCGCCGCGCGGCGCTAAGAAGTTCAATTTGACTCCCCGACGCCCAACGTTCGCTTCGACCGTTTCCGCAAACCAACGGTGCGCTTTCGAAACGGGAAGCGTAAAATAGTGCGGTAAAAAGAATTGCGACCATTCGACGAGGTTGCGGAAACGTTGCGTCAAGACGTCGTTTTCGGACGTTCGGCGCAACGTTTGGCGAGCGAGTCGGGCGAGGCGGCGCGTTTGCATCGGCGGAAACTTTCGAACGGAGGAAAAAGGAGGAAACGTTGGAAAAAAAAGGTTAGGGGTTAGCTTAACGTTTGTAGAAGCGCGTCCAATTTGGCTTCTAACTTTTGGCGCTCGCTTTCGTCGGTAAATTCGGCGGCGATCGTCGCGCGGAGACGGGCGAAAAGCGTTTTGATTTCTTCGACGGAAATCGCGTCGGCTTTGACGCGACCGTACCGATCCGGTCGAAGACGCTCGAGGGCCCAAGTCGCGGCGCGCCAGTTTTTCGCGTCGAGCGCGGCTGTTTTAACTTGTTTTAAGAAAAAGACTTCCGCTTGCTCTTGCGCTTGTTGGAAATCGCGTTGAAAATCGCCGTCGTCGGTTAACGCGTCGACGATTTCTTGCGGTTCTCGCTTGAAGTAGCGCGCCGCGACGTCGAGCGAAGCGCCGAGCGCGACGACCGCGAGGATTCCGTTTTTATCCGTTGCGGAGAGCGTTTTTTTTTTCGTTTTGCGTTTAGGCGTCGTCATTGTTTTGTTTGTTAAGCGTTGTTTTTAAAACGGTTAAGCGAATTTAACGCGCGGCGGTAATCGACCGGTCGCGACCGAGGTATTCGAACGAAACGACGGCGCGGCCCAAGGAGGAACCGGTTCGACGCGCCCCGTCGACTTTGCTGTGTCGCCCAAATTTCGACAACGAAACCGCGCGCCAATAACTTGAACGTTTGCAGTGGTTTATAATCGACGGATGACTCGACGTAATGCTAAAACGGAACGAACGGTCGCGATAAAGGTCGCCGAGCGTTTCGATGAACGCCGTTCCGATTCCTAAACCTTGATAATCCGGGAGAACGACGAGACGCGTTACGCGGCGTCGACCGGTTGAGCCGAAAATCGGAAGCGTCGCGCAAAAGGCGACCGGCGTTTCGTCCCAAAACGCTAAGTAACACTGCGCCGAGGGATGCAGCGAACCGCTCAAATAGTGATGCTTCGCAAAACGGGGCCAGTCTTTTTTATCGCCGCGCAAGATTTCGAGCTTAACGCGGGGGCGCCGAAGACGCCTCCTTGTCAGTTTTCCGGTCGCCATGTCGAGAACCCAATCGGGCTCGAGCCAGTCGACGACGTCGTAATGACAAGAGAGCGCGACGAAACGCTTTTGAACGAAGTTTTTGCGGATTCCGTCGGCGATCGCGGCCGAGGCGGTTTTCGCGACCGTTCGGTCGACAACGCTCGTAAATTCGTCGAATACAACGAGTTCCGACGGCGAGTCGAGGAGCGCGCGGGCGAGTTCGCAGCGAAATTTTTCGCCGTTGCTCAACGTCGCGAACGGTTGCGCCCAACTCGGCGGCGAGCCGAAACCGACCGTCGTCAGCATCCGAACGATTTCTTGCGTCGGGCGTTCGCCGAAATTATCGATCGTCGCCTTGTCGGTCGCCCAATCGGCGCCGCGGAAAATTTCGGACGCGTAAATCGTTTCCGCGACGGAACTTTTGCCGCTTCCGGAGGGGCCGACGATTAGACCGATTCGCCAATTTTCGTCGAGACTCGGCGGCGTTTCGAACGTAACGATTTTCTCCGTTTTCGCTTCGATCGGCGCGTCGAACATGCCGGCGATCGCGCGCACTCGGAACGAATCGTAAACCGGCGACGCGAGGCGGAGCGTTTGCGTTTGCGGGGTGTTTTCCAACGTCGTTTCCTTTCCAAGGAAAAAAACAAGGGGATAAGAAAGGGAATAAGGCGAAACTTAAAGGTTGACGACGCGACACTTGCGACCGGCTCGCGTCAGCTCTTCGAAACATTCGCGCTGTTCGGCTTCGTCTTCGCATTCGACGATGATTTGAAATAAGTTGGGAATCGCGACCGGTTTAGGCTCTTCGAGCGACCCGGCGTCGTCGTTGGGAAGAGCGACGTTAAACTCTTCGACGATAAAGCGTTCGAGCGTTTCGTTGGTCGCTTCAAAGTCGTCGAGAAGGCGGGCGAGCGCTTCGTCGTCGCGTTCGGCGAGCGCTCCGATCGGGTCGTGAACGAGGAGCAACTCCTTGGCTTCTCGTTCGTTAAGGTCGACGATAAGAACCGGAACTTCGACGTCGGGGGAAAGGTCGGCGCGGAGGTGCCCGTCGATCAGGGCGAGGGAACCGTCCTCCGTTTCGCGAGCGATCAGCGCGTCGGCGTAACCGATCGACTGCAAGACGCTTTGCATTAAGTCGCGTTGGCGCTTGGGATGAAGACGCCAATTGTCGGCGCAAGGGGTTAAGTCGGACGCTTTGACAAAACGTAATTCTTTGACGCGGTTGCGCATTGAGGAACTCCTTGGGGGGGAAATCGTTGGAAACTGCGCCGAGTCGAGGGGCGCGAAACGCGGGCGGTCGGCTATTCGGCGAAAGATTCGGCGAGTTTGTCGAGACGTTCGCTAACTTGGTTTAAACGAAGGTCTTGCGCCGCGATTTGCTTCTCGGCGTCGTAAACTTTTTCAAACGCGCGCCCGGTCGCGGCGGCGATCGCGTCGATTTTTTGGGCGCCTTGCGCGGTTTGCTCCGCGATGGCGGCGAGTTTCGAGTGAACCGAGAAAAACCAAGGGGTTAGCGTCGAAACGATACCGAGCGCCAACCCGGTCGAAGCGTTCCATTCCATCGGCGATTCCTTTCTTTAAAACGGACGCAAACGCGCCCAAAAGCGTTGGTTAACTTGTTGCGAATAAAAAGGTTGTGAAACGAGCGTCAGCGGCTTTTGGCGGCGAAAAAGCCGCAATATCCGAAAGCGAAAGCGACGGTGAAAGCTAAAGCGGCGTCCCAAAAATCGCCCGATTTCGACGGCGGCGCGAACGTCGGCGCAACGCTGTCGATCGGCGCGGACTCGGGCTCGCAAGCCGTTGGCGAATCGTCGGTTAGCGCGTCGGCGGGGGGGAGCGCGGCGATTGCGTCGTCGGCGGACGACGGTTGGGACGGTTTCGTCGGTCGGGACGGTTGCGACGGCGCGTCGGCTTGAACGGCGTCGGGGTTAAAGGTCGGCGAATAGTCGCAAAGCGTCTTAAGAACGCGGCCGCAATAGGTTGCGTAAGCGTCGGAACCGTCCGTTCCCCAAACGACGCCGACGATTTCGCCCGACGCGTTGTAAACGGGGCCGCCGGAGTCGCCCTGGCGCGCCGGACCGTCGATTTTTAACGTTTCGTAAGTCGCGTAACGGTCGGTTTTGACGTAACCTTTGACGACGCCGGCAAGCTCTTGCAGCGTTTCGTTCGGTCCGAAACCGGCGCGCCAAACGGTCTCGCCTTGTCGCGGCCAAGAGGCGGAAATCGTTAGGGCCGGAACGTCCGTCGGCGCGTCGACGCGAAGGAGCGCGACGTCGCATTCCTCCGACGCTAAAGCAAGAGAAGCGGAGAAGATACGTCCGTCGAGCGACTGCGCGGTGATTTGGCCGCGACCGTCGCGAAAGATATGCGCGGCGGTGAGAACGTAACGCGTTCCGACCGCGTCGGCGACGATCGCGCCGCTCCCTTTTTCAACGACGCGACGTCGCGTCGGGCCTAGCGCCGCGTCGGCGTTGGAAATCGTTTCTTCGTAAGCGTTGTAAACGCGAACGACGGAGCGGACGACGCCTTCGGGCGCCGTCGGAGCCGGAGGCGTTTGAGTCGGCGGCGTTTGAGTCGGCGGCGTCGGAGTCGGCGGCGCGGGCGCGGCGGCGAACGGGCAGGTTCCGCTTGGACAACCGGGGGAAAATAAGTCGTTGAACGACGGCGGGTTAAGTAGGGGCGCCGCGTCGCCTAACAAGAAGCGGTCGAATGTTTGAGCGTTGGACGGCGCGCTTAAAGCGTCGGTTTCGGCGCCTGTTTCGCGGAGCCGGGAAAGCCAAAGCGGCGCGGCGTCGTCGAACGGCGTTAATCTGTTGACAGCGCTTCGGTTAAGCCGGTTGAATTCGGAGAACGAAACGGCGTCGCCGAGGGAAAGCGAACGCGTTTGAAGGGAACGAGGGAACGTCGTCGCGACGCCGAGCGCCAACGCTAAAAAAAGACGATTTCGAACGGTTCGAGTCATTGCAATTTCCTTGAAAACTGGCCGGATTTTTGGGGGAAAGGGGCGCGGAAAAGTCGGAAAAACGCGGCGTTTGGCGCGGTGTTAAACGGCGTTTTAAAACGGTTTAAAGCGGAGCGCGTCGGGCGAGCGGGCCGAACGTCCATTGGTAACGGTAAAACGGGCTGCGGGCTAAGTCGGCGGGTTCGACGAAACGGTCGTTTAGGAACGGAACGGAATCGACGCCGGCGTATCGGTCGGCCAAGGCGCGCGCCTCGGCGCAGTGGAGCGACGCGCGGCGTTGAAGCTCGCGGTCGAAACGCCAAATTTCGTCGAGTTGTTCGCATTCGGAAGTCGTTGGAAAGGAATTGGTTGCGACGTCGAAAAGCGTTTTGACTTTGCGTTGCGTCGACATGTCGCCGTCGTTGAAATAATCGTCGCGCCAAAGGAGGCGAACGAACGGAAGTCGCGCGAGCGCCGCGGAACAAACGCCGCGCCAACCGTATCGAGCCGCAAGGGCGCGGCGGAGGAAAAGGACGCATTTTTCCGGGCGGTATTCGGGCCAACGTCCGTCCGGGTTTGGGCGGAACACGTCGACTCGGCCGGGGGCGCGGCGCAAAAACGCTTCGAGAGGAACGGCGCGTCCGCCGCCCGGGCGCGTTTCGAGAACGAACCAGTCGGCGCCCCAACGCGCGGCCGTCGCGACGTGTCCGTGCAGCCCGCGTCCCAGCCAAGGAATCGGACCGCCCGTTTGGACGAGAAGAAGGTCGGCGTCGCGGAGCCAAGCGCGCGCCCGTTCCGGCGAAACGACGTTGCGCGTTAAGGGACGCGTCGCGTCGGCGGGGGGCTCTCCGGAAAACTCCGGAGAACGAGAGGCGGAATCAAAGGGAAAACCGGGGAACGTCATCGTTGTTAAGCGTTGGGAAATAAAGCGTTGGTAAGCGTTAGCGTTGGAAGAAAACCGGCGTCGCGCGACGTTGCGTT
>JAFTUJ010000434.1 GCA_017466305.1 Thermoguttaceae bacterium | reverse complement strand
TCCCGGCTTGACGTTTTGCATCTTGCGGCCGATGTAAACGTTGAGGAGAGCGATCGTTCCTTCCTCTTGCGTCGGGTCGGTCGCGTCCGGAGCGATCGGCTCCCGTTCGCGCGGGGCAAGCGGGCGCGGTTCGCCGACGTAAAATCCTTGGTCGATCAACTCTTGCGGGAGTTGATAAAGGGTCGTTTCCCGAGCGCGTTAGTCGAGGAGTTTGATTTGCGTTCGCGAAGCCGTCATAAACTTCGTTTCGTCGAACGCCCAAGGGTCGCTGTGATTGTTGTTGCGCGAAATCATTTCAAGACCGCGCGGGTCGTCCGGGCCGTAAACCGGGTCGATTAAGGCGATAGGGCCGTAATGCTCGGTAATGCCGTGTCCCGGCGAATAAGTGCAAACGATCTTGTTCGAGTCCGGAACCGACTTCGGCGCGAGGATAACCGTCCCCGGCTTTTGGTTCCCGTACAGGATTTGCTGGCGCGTGCCGTCTTGGTTCATCGTCCAAAGGTGGTGGTAGTCGACTTGACTGCGGTCGACGTACTCCCAACGCATGTAAGCGATTTGACCGTTCGAGAGAACCCAAGGCGTGTTGTCCTGCTCGACGTTGCAGGAAAGTTCGCGTATCGTCCCGTCCGGCAAGCGTTTATAGAGCGTCCCGACGTGCGTCATCCAACAGCCGACGTAACGCTTGGCGCGCGTCGAGCAGAAGACGATCGAATCGTCCGGAAGCCAAGTCGGCTCGTAATCGTCCCAACCGGGCGGCGCGAAGTCGCGAGCGTTCCCGAGCGGCGCCGCCGACATGCGGAAATCGGTCGCGTTCGACGGTTCGACGCCTTCGGGAAGCTTGAGCGGTTCGTCCGTCTCTTCGCCGGTGAGGCGCGTAAGTCCCGTGCCGTCGGCGTTTATAACGTAAAGACTGTAGTGTTTTTTTTCCGCCGGGAGGTAAGAAAAGAGGATGCGCTTGCCGTCGTAATGGACTTGCGGGTCGCGGAAGTTCCCTTGCGGGTCCTCGATAATCGGGCGCGTTTCCTTCGTAACGACGTTGTAAGCGTAGATTCCGCCGCCGGTTCCCAACGGGAACGGATAACGGCAAACGTTGTCGGCGTAGTAGCCGATGTTCGCGTACCAGTGTTCGTCGGTTCCCGGTTTGCGAACGGCGAAGATAATTTCGTCCGGCATTCCGGCGTCGCGGAAGCCTTCGAGCGTCTCTTCGAGGGGCGGTTGCGCCGCTTCCGGATTGACCGACGCGGCCAATTCTTCGGCGGTCGGACGGCGTTCGAAGACGGCGATTTCGGACGCGCCCCAGTTCAGCCCGCCCTCGTAACCGTTTAAAAATCGGATTTTAACGGTCGAAACTTCGCGCTTTTCGAACTCGACGAACTGCGGGCCGTCGATCATCTCGAACGTTCCGGACGCGACCGGCGTTTCTTCGTCGTCGAGGTAAACTTCGTAATCGCGGAAGACTTCCTCCATCATCGCCGACCCGGTGCGCCCGAAATAAACGACCGTCGAAACGGCGCGCGGCTCTTCCCAAGTCAGCTCGAAGTCGGCCTTGCCGTTCGTTTTATCGCCGCGAACGCACCAAGCGTTCCCTCGGTCGGAACGCGACAAGGCCTTCGCAACGACGCCGTCGACCGCCGCGAGCGCCGTGTAAGAACCGTCGTATTCGCTCGACGCCCAAACTTCCGCGTCGAACGCAAGGTTCCGAAGCGTTTCGTTTTGCGTCGACGCCGAACCGTCCGTCGAACCGTCCGCGGCAAACGTCGACGCGACGTCGCTAAGTCCGCCGCAAACGCCGATAGCGCAGACGCAACAACCGAGCGCCGCCGCCCACATCGTTCGTTTCATTTTTCTTTCCTCTTACTTTCAACGAATCCGCGTTCGCCGACGCTTCGCTTCCGCTCCGCCCGCGACGCTTAAGATAATTCAACGCCGTCGATTATACCGGACGCCGCTCGGCGATTCAAGCGCCGAACGCTCAAAAGGGGCGAAAAGTCGAAAAAACGCCGCGAATTTCCGCGTTTCGCTCCGTTTCGCCCCCGTTTTACCGCGCTCCCCCAAACGCTCGCGACGCCGCCAAAGAAAAAAACGGTCGCCCGACGTCGCCCGAAAAGCGCCGTCAAACGACCGTTCAAGCTAACTCTAAGTCGCGTCAAAAGCCGGTTTTCGACGAGTCTTTGAAAACGTCTATTATCGCGCCGTTATTCCGTCGCGATCGCTTTCGGCTCCGTCGCTTCCGCCGACTTTTTTGGTTCCGGCTTAAACCAAAGGGAGCGCCAATACTTCTCGTCGAGTTCGTAAGGGTCGTAACTCGCGCTCGGGTCGACGTCGACCGGAAGGACGCCGTATCGGATCATTTCGCGCAGGTACGCCCAACGCGGAACGAACTTTTGCGGGCAGTCCGGGCCGTTGTTCGGACTCGGAACGATCATTTCCGGACGGTTGTCCTCCTCCAAAATGTAACGGCGACCGCGCTCGATTCCGGCCAAAATCGTTCGGTAATCGGCGTCGTCTTTGTCGGTAAAGACCGGTTTGCCCGACTTCGCCTCGCAGACGCCGAGACCGCCCGCCGCCTTCGACAACGGCGCTCTAACCGCTTTCGATTGCTCGGGATACGACAGGTCGAAAATTTCCAAACGGCTGAACCGTCCGTTCGCTTGCGACAGGTCGTGCGGCAGGAACATATCCTTCGCCGTCTTCGGGTTGCGCGGCGAATAGTTATCGCTGTAAATGTCGTAAATCCCGAAGCGTTTCTTTGTGTCGATCGGCGTATGACACCCGTCGCAACGGCGCGTAATCGCCTCTTGCATCGCGGCGGTCTCCGGCCAATCTTTCTCGTTGCGAACCGGCAAGTTGCGCATATAATAACCGACGCCGCCGCAAGCCTCCGCCGCGTACGTTCCGGCGTAGTTGGCGCCCGCGTCGAGCCAATATTTGATAATATCGCGCTCCGCCGCCGGCATCTCGACGCCGTAATGCTTTTCGTCGATTAGCTTTAAGAGACGGCTCGAACCGGAGCCGATCTCGTACGGACCGAAGTTGCTCATCGCTCGGTTGCGGTTGTCGCCGAAGAGTTGACGCCAAGACATGTGCGCGTACCCGATCGTGTAAATCGGCGACCAGTGCCCCGAAACGTTGAAACCGCCCTCTTCGCGGTCCGGGTTATGACACTCGAGGCAGTGTTTGTCCAAAATCGGCTGAATATCGCGCGTAAAACTGAAAACCTCCGGGACGCCCTCGATCGGCTCGATTTCGACCGGCGGATTCTTCATCATCTCCATCAGACGGTTCTTTTCGTCCGACGCGGCCGTTTCGACGCGCTCCTCGTGGCAACC
>JAFTUJ010000433.1 GCA_017466305.1 Thermoguttaceae bacterium | reverse complement strand
TTTAACGCTTTATTTTAACGCTTTATTTTAACGCTTTATTTTAACGCTTTATTTTAACGCTTTATTTTAACGCTTTATTTTAACGCTTTATTTTAACGCTTCGGCGAGCGGCGTTAAGCGCTTTTTCTCGTTTCTTGCGGCTCGGGGAGAATCGGCGCTTTTCCCTCGATCATTTCGCGGGTAACGAAGTAACGTTCGCCGGACGCGCGGTCGGGGAGCGAGAACATCGGGTCGAGCATGGCGTTTTCCATAATGGCGCGGAGACCGCGGGCGCCGGTTTTGCGGGCGGTCGCGAGTTCGGCGACGGCTCGGAGCGCGTCGTCGGAGAATTCGAGTTCCGCGTCCTCCATTCGGAAGAGCTTCTGATATTGCTTAACGAGCGAGTTTTTCGGCTCGCGCAAGACGCGGCAAAGCGCGTCTTCGGTCAACGGTTCGAGCGACGCGACGACCGGCAAACGTCCGACGAGCTCCGGAATCAGCCCGAACGAGCAAAGGTCGTCCGGCGTCGCGTTCGCGAGCGTTTCCGACGTTTCGCGGCGTTGCGAGCCGCCGACGGTCGAAAAACCGATCGAACGCTTCCCGAGGCGGTTCTCGACGATCTGCTCCAACCCGACGAAGGAGCCGCCGCAAATGAACAGAATGTTCGACGTGTCGACTTGAATGTACTGCTGTTCCGGGTGCTTGCGCCCGCCCTGCGGCGGAACGTTCGCGACCGTTCCTTCGAGCATCTTCAAGAGCGCTTGTTGAACGCCTTCGCCGGAAACGTCGCGAGTGATCGAGACGTTTTGGCTCGTTTTGCCGATTTTGTCGATTTCGTCGATGTAAATAATGCCGCGTTGCGCCAATTCGACGTCGAAGTCGGCGGCGCGCAGGAGCTTCAAAATAAGGTTCTCGACGTCTTCGCCGACGTAACCCGCTTCGGTCAGCGTCGTCGCGTCGCCGATGGCGAACGGAACGTCCAACATGCGGGCGAGCGTTTGCGCGAGGAGCGTTTTCCCGGAAC
This sequence comes from Thermoguttaceae bacterium, assembly GCA_017466305.1. Classification (GTDB taxonomy): domain Bacteria; phylum Planctomycetota; class Planctomycetia; order Pirellulales; family Thermoguttaceae; genus RUG369. The sequence goes on along the minus strand of JAFTUJ010000433.1, from coordinate 3,136 downwards.
CGGTCGGGCCGAGAAGCAAAACGTTCGACTTGCCGACTTCAACGTCGTCGAGGTCGTTTTGCGTCATAATGCGCTTATAATGGTTGTGAACCGCGACCGCGAGCGTTCGTTTCGCCAAATTTTGTCCGACGACGTACTCGTCCAACTTCGCGACGATCTCGCGCGGCGACGGAACGCGAGCGAACGGCTCGCCTTCGCCTTGGCGGCGTTTGCGTTCTTGCGCTAAAATCGACTGACATAAATCGATGCAGTCGCCGCAAATGTAAACTTCGCCCGGCCCTTCGACGAGCGGGCCGACGTCGCGGTAATTTTTGCGGCAAAACGAGCAGTAAGCGTTCTTTTTATTTTCGCTTCGATCGGAATCGAAGTCGTTGCGTTCTTCGGTCATTACGCGGCCTTTCCTTGCGCGTTGTTTGGCGAGTCGCGGTCGATTCGGGCGTCGCGGCGTTTCTCGTCGGCGTTTGGTCGCGTTGCGTTTTTGCGTCGCCGTCGCGAAAAGACGAGACTGAAACGAAAACGAAATAAAACCAAAACCAAAACGAAGCGAAACGGGAAGCTAACCGAGTCGAGCGAGCGCGCGAAACGATTTTTTCGGTCGACGTCGAAACGAGCGGAACCCGTTTCGAACGCGAAGCGACTTTGTCCTTCGTCGACTTTATACGTCGCCGCCGACGAAAAAAACGGAATCGAGCGTTTTTTTTGCGAAAATTGGCGAAAAAAGCCGAAATTTCCGCGCGAAAAACAAATTTCCGTCGCGTCGGGACGAATCGGAGCGCCGCGCAAATCCGTTCCGCGGCGCAAAAGAAAGAATCGGTCCGGCGTCGTCCGCGTCTTGCGAAAAATAAGAGCGGCTCGGACTTTCGGTTTTTCGGGAATAAACGGCGCGACGGCTTTTTTCGGCGAAATGCGATTTTTTTGCGCGCCTTGCCGAGTTTGCGTTGTTTGTCTAAATTAACGTTTGGCGGTCGGCTTAGCGTCTTTCGTTGCGCAGAAGGTTGGCGAGGCGCGCGTTGCGGTCGGCTTCCGGGGAATGTTGCGCGGCTTCGGCTTTTTTCGCGGCGAGTTCGGCGTCGAGCGCGACGGCGAAGGAGCGTTTAATTTGCGAAAATTCCTCTTTCGTTAATTGGCCGGATTCGTAAAGCGCGCCGAATTTGACGAGATCGTCGCGGACGCTCGGCGTTTTCGCGTTTCCCGTCGCGCCGCGAAGTTTCGAGAGGACGTAAACGGCGACCGCGACGAAGATCCCCAACCCGGTTAAACCGGCGATCAGACCGACCAACGCGTCGGACGAGCCGAGCGAAGTCGGCGCGCCCTTTAAAGCGGCGAAAATTTCGGGACAAAACATTGGCGACGCGTCCTTTCTTGGGGGCGACGGTTAACGAACTGGAAGGCGTTAAAGTTTGCTTATTTTGCCGGCGCGGCGTTCTCTTCGCCGGTTTGCGCGACCGTAACGACCGGCGTTTTCGAAAAAAACGTCGAGGCGTCGCGCGCCGCCGCCGATGAACGAAACGACGCGTCGCGCTCTCGGGCGGTCGGCGGCGGTTCTCGACGAATCTTCGTCGGTCGGCTGCGGAACGAACGACCGGAGCGACCGGAACGGGCGCGGCGAGCGGAAACGGCGCGAAGGAGCGCGCGCTCCGCCCTTATATTAATATATTGTCGTATTGGTCGGCGTTCGGCGTCGTCGATTCTTTCGGGAATCTTGACGAATGCTCGAACGCGCCGCCGTCGGAGACGTCGAAGATGTTGAATCGAACGAACAAACCGCGTTGGAATAACGAAACGAACGCCCGCCGCGCTCGTCGCGCCCGTCGCTTTGAAAACGAAACGGAAAACGGTTGCGCGTCGCGAAAATCCGGCTTGATCGCGAAATGGGCGCTCGTCGGCGCGCTTTTCGGGAGCGCGTTCGACGGCGGAACGCTCCTTGCGCAGTCTATTATAAACGAAACGAACGTTTTTAACAATCGGTTTGAGACTCGGTTCGAGACATTTTCGCGCGGTTCGGTCGAAAAAATCGCGCGACTCGACGGTTCGACGGCGACGACCGACGCCGCGTCCGGCGCCGAAACGAAAACGCCCGGCGCGGCGACCGGCTCTCTTTCGCCGTCGAACAAGGTCGAAGTCGACCTGCCGGCGCCGACGGACGCTCCGCGCGAAAACGTCGGGGCGACGCGGCTCGTTCCGTTTACTTTTCCGCAAAGCGCCGATTCGCAGGGCGCGACGTCGGTCGAGCTTTTTTGTTCGCCGGACGCCGGAGCGACTTGGTATTCTTACGCGGGCGTTCGACCGGAAGACGGCGCTTCTTCGTTTTTGTTCGAGGCTCCGAAACCGGGCGTTTATTGGTTCGCGTTGAGAACTCGTTTCGCGAACGGTTCCGCCGCGTTCAGCTCGACGCGCGCCTATCGCTTCGTCGAAACGCGGGAGTCGGGCGGAACGTCGGCGACGCCGGGGAATTCGCCGGGAGCGAGCGGCGCCGCGAACGCGACCGAAACCTTCGCGTTGAACGACGATTCCGCCGATTCCGGCGACGTCGCGGACGCCGCCGCCGACGCTCCGCCGCTCGGAACGCCGGACGCCGCGTCGGCGAACGGAACCGAAGCGAAGTCGAGCCGTTTGCTCGATTTGGCGCGCGGAACGGCGAAAGGCGAAAAGGCGAGCGTCGGAGCGAAAAACGGCGAAACGTCCGAAAGCGCCGCGCCGACGCAACCGGCGACCGGGAAAATTAAGTCGGTCGGCCCCGCGAAAGAAAAGGGAACCGACCGCTTAATCCTTATTCTCCGTTGGTTCCGCCCGAGCGAAATCGAAGAGGAAGCGCGGCGCGGACGCCCGGCGACGATCGCCGTCGAACGCGGTCCGAGTTTGGACGGCCCTTGGACGCGCGTCGGCGAAAATTTGGATTCCGAACGAGAATGGTTTTTCTGGTACGCGACCGACGCCGAAACGACGCCGTTTTACGTCCGCACCGTCGCGACCGACGACGAAGGGAACCAATGGATCGACGCGACGCCGCAGCCGCTCGACCTCTCCGCGAGTTGGGTGCAAGCGGCGCTCGGCTCGTATAAAGGCCCGAAATTTAACGTCAAAAAACCGTCCGGCGACGGAACCGGCGACGCGAAAGACTCCGCCGAAAACGCCG
>JAFTUJ010000432.1 GCA_017466305.1 Thermoguttaceae bacterium | reverse complement strand
TCGCTGTTTTTCCTCCAAAAACGCCACGAACGCCCCCACGAAACGGCGGGTCAAAAAAATCGTGGCTCCTTTTGAGTTACGCGGTCGAAAAATTCGGGCAAAACTCGCAAATAATAGGTTTCCTGCGTTTTTAACGAATGACCGAGCCACTCGGCGACGACGTGCGCGGGAATGTTATCGGCGATCCAGTCGTTTTCACAGCTAGAACGTAAATTTTGGAATGTTTTCGGCCATTTTTTCAAACCGGCGGCAAAAATGATTTTCCTGAATCCGGAATCGAACGCTTTGCGTCGATTTTCGTAAATCAAAAAATCTTCGTCTTGCGGCATAGTTTTCAAATGGGCGACCAATTCGCGCCTCAAAATCGGCGCGATCGGAACTTCCCGAACGCCGTTATTTTTGTAACGTTCCGTTTTTGGCGCGAAAACAATCAAACGCCCGGCGTCCAACTTCACCGAATCTCGAGTTAAATACATCGGTTCCTGTTGGCGCAATCCGGCGAACCGCCAAAGCGCGAAGAGCGTTCGCCAATTTTGGGAGGGACAAGCGGCGAAAATCCGCTCCGCCCAATCGGCCGGAACCTGAAAGTCGCGCGCTTTGTTCGAAGTCGAACCGCGAGCGACCGCCAAGAACGGATTCTTGGCGGCGTATCCGCGTTCGACGCTCCAAGCGCCGAACGTTCTCAAACCGGCGATCGTGTTGGCGACCGTCGTTCGGGCGTATCGTTTCGTTAGTTCGTCGCGAAACTCTTGAATCGCTTCCGGAGTCAGTTCGTCGAAACGAATCGCCTCCGGAAAGTAAGCGCGAAACCGAGCGAAGACGACGAACATATGCGTTTGCGTCGAAGGTTTGACCGTCGAACTTTTCGCCGCTTGGAACGTTTGCCAAACGTCGACGACCCTCGAAGCGCCGCGAGCCGGGCTGAAACCGAGCGCGACAAACCGCTTCAACAGGTCGGGCGGCGCCGACTCGAAGTAAAGCCTCGTTTTCCGGTCGAGCGGTTCGTCGAGTTTTTTCGCTCGAAGAAACCCCTCGACGGCGCTTTTTGCGTCTTCGGCGTCGCGGCGCGTGTAAGCGGAGTCGAGGAAAATTTTGACCTCTTGCCCTCCAAGCCTAAAACGAACGACGCGCGAAATTCCTTTTTGGGTTCTTCTTTCTTCAATGTAAGCCATTTTCGTCTCCTTGTGGAACGAAAGGGCTTATTCCGTAGCGCCGAACTTTACCGAATCGCCGCGCTTGGCGTCAAGCGCAATTTCGAGAAGGTCGCGCGGAATCAGCCATTTTCGTCCGACTTTTTTTCCGGGAACGAGCCCTCGTTGAATCCATTTTCGGAGCGTCGGTTTTGAAGTTCGCAGCAGTTGGGCGGTTTCGTCGAACGTCAAAAAATCGGGACGACGAGCGGCGCGTTCTATCCTGTTCATTTTCAATTCCTTAGGTTGGCGACCGCGCGAACGCGTCGCGCGGTCGAAGTTAAAAGAAAAGCGTTAAACGATTGCGATTACTCGAATTCGAACGCTTGCGATCGTTGGTCGAAAACGTCGAAAAGAGCTTCGCGTTCGTCGTCGGTCAAGTCGCCTTGTCGGCAAGCGCCGTCGATTTCGGCGCTTACCGCTTGCAGTTCGTCGAACGACGTCGCGTCGACAAGACGCTTGCGAAACGTTTCAAAGGGCGCGGCGCCGAAAAGTTCGCCGTTTCCTCCGCCGGCGTTAACAGGTTGAACCGGCGGCGTTTGCGGTTCCGCCGTTTGGGGAGTAACGTCGGACGACGCCGCGTCGCTCGACGGCGTTTTCACGCCTTTCGACTTCGCGCTTTTGGAAGCCGAGAGCGTTTTCTTCGTCGCGAGGGCCGCCTTGAGTTTTTCGGGCGGCGACGGGGCCGCGTCCGCTTCCGGGGTCGGTTCGGTCTGGTCGGGCTCATACCGTCGCGAAGCGAAGCGTAAATTTCGTGCAAACAAAGGTATTGCGCCGGGGCGATCGCGTCGATTCGGCGACCGAGTCGCGCTTCGATCGCTCGTTTTGTAACCCCAAACGCCCTCTTGAAGGATTCGACGAGGCGAAGAAGCCCTTCCGGCGTAACGCGGCGCTTGGCGATCATTGTTACTTGACGTCGTTTGACCGCGGCGCCAATTTTCGGAATGAGCGCGAGAACGCAATTCCGTGTTCGACGCGCGGCGCCGTGCAAGGAGTACGCAAAGTTTGGAGGTCGCGTTCGTCGGTGATTCGGTCGCGTCCTTTCTTGGTCGACCGATAATGCGGAACGAAAAAGAAGAGGGTTTTCAAAACGTTCGTTTCCTTATCCCAAGCAAAGGCGCGGACTTTCGACATATCGTCGAGCCTTTCCATTTCGTTCCAACCGCATTCGATATTGCACCAGTTCCGCGCGATTTCCTCCGCCAAACGAATCGACGGCCCGGAAATATTCGAACCGCCGCGCGAGTACGCGTAGACGGCGACGCTCGCCAAGCCGGGACGTTGACAGGCCGTCAAAATTCTATCCGTCGCTTGGCGTTGCTCGCGCGGACCCTGGTTCGCCCCGTCGATGTGCGCTTGCATTACGGCGACTTCGCGCGAAACGATTTGGGCGGTCGAAATGTTCGACGCGCCGCCTTGCGCGAGCGGGGCGCCGAACGGATTTTGGACGGTCGCGCTTTCGCCGACGGTCGCGGTTCCGGTTTCAAAAGTTTGTAAGTCGTTCATTTATCGTATCTTCCGTTGTTTGGTTTCGAGGTGAAAAAGTGCGGGGAAGGTTCGATGCTCGGCGTTCTCTAAGCGTCGAACCGTTGACAACGCGTTAAACGGCAATGTTTAAGCGTCGGCGTATTTGAGCGATTTCGTTTCGAAGCGGCGAACGCCCGGAACCGTTTTCGCGAAGCGCTCGAGCGTTTCGGCGGACGGTTTCAGTTCGTCGACGACGGCGCGGTAATCAACGCGGCGCGAGTCCTTGCAACGTTTCCAAGTTACTTTGCCGTAATTGTCGGAAAAGATTCCGTCGCGTTCGCCGATCGCAAGTTTAAGCCGCGTCTCGACTTGCTCCAACGCGGCCTCGGCTTCGAGCTTGGCGTTTTTCGCGTCGAGATACTCGCGCATTAACGCTTCTTCGGCGTCGGTCGCTCGTTCGATCGGCGCGACGTTCGCCGGAAACCGTTCCGCGACCCAACGTTGCGTCGTCGAGTCGGCGCGTTCCATCTCCGGCGGATTTCCCGGAACGACGTAATTTTCCCAAAAGTCGACCGCGCTTTCGACGAGCGCGTCGTAAAGTTCGGCGTCGAAAGCGATTTGATACTCGCGATAAGTTCTCATCGCGCCTTCCGAATCGAGAAAAGCGACCGCCAAACGCCAATCGTCGAGGCCCGCAAGTCCCGCGTACCATTGACATTGCAGCAAGTAATGTTTCGGGACGTCGTCGGTTCCTTCGGTGCCCCAAACGCGCATATTGGCGACGTTCGCCGTCTTGATTTCAAGTCCGGCGAGGAGCTTTTCGCCGCTCGAATCGTAAAGAAGCCGGTCGGGGCGCCCGATCAAAAATTCGTGTTCGCCGTGAACGTAAAGTTCCGGCTCGTCGGTTTTACGTCGATTGCATTCGACGCGAAATTCAGGACGGCCCGCCTGAAAAATTGAGGCGACGACCGGCTCGTAGCGTCGACCGCGAGCCATCGCAACATTATCCGGCGTCGCGCCGACTTCGCCGCGAATCTTCAAGTAAGTCGAAAGCGCGGTTTCCCAAGGGTTAAGTCCGACGATCGCGCTGATCGCGGTTCCGCCGATTTTTCCGAAGTCAAGGTCTAAGTCCTTTTTAACGTCTTTTTTAACAATCATTTAACTAGCCCCCCTTACCCCCCCGTCGAAAAGTCGCGAACTCGCGCGTTGGCGACCTTTCGTCGAGGGGTGAAAATTTGTAAATTTCAACGACCGCGCCGCCGCCCGGAATCGGATCGCAGGCGATCGCCGTAACTTTTCGAGCGATTTTGTCGTCGCGCCAAAATCCGACTTTCGTGAGCGCGTCGAGCGTCGGTTTTATCCTGTTGTCGACGTCGTAACCTCTTTTGGTAGGCGGATATAGCTTGATAACGACTTCAAGGTTTTCGTCGCCGAGAACGCGCGGCGAACCTTGCTTCCAAAGCCAAATTTTCGATTCGTCGACGAAGCGTTTGTACTCTTTCGCAAGGTATAAACCGCGCGAGCCTCGGAGGTTGCGCCAAATTTTATTCGCCGACGGCGGCCAAGGCAGAAAGATTTTCATCCGCGTCGCCTTTTCCTTTTTCTTTGCGGTCTTGCGCCAAGTCATAGCGGTCGCGGAGTTTAAACGCGTCGCCGATTTTGGGCCGCTCGTTCAAAATTCGGCAAATTTCGAAGAGCAGGGCGGGCGGCAAGCTGCTGATTTCCGAGAACACGCGGTCGCCCTTGCTGAAGTAAAAGTCCGTCGCTTCAAGGATTTCGACGTAAATGTCGTAATCCTCTTCCGGGAAACGAGCGAGTCGCGTTTCGATGAATTCCGCGATCGCTCGCGCGTCTTCCCGCAAAATTTCCGTTCGACCGTCGAGCATTTTCGGTTGGCAAATCATTGTCGTTTATTCCTTTATCTTAGATTGTCGTTATTTGTCGTCGCGCTTAACGACGCCGCGTCAAACGGCGTCCCAATTTTCGAACCCTTGCCGAACCGCTTCGAGCGACTCGACTTGAAGGCGCGTAACGGTTTCCGGCGCCCGATAGAATTGTTCGCGAACGCTCGCAAACCATTCTTCGTCGAAGCCTTCCCAAACGCCGCGAGCGATTCCGGCGTCGATTTCGTCGATCGTTTGGCGAATCGCGTCGAACTCGTCGGGCGAAACCGGCGCGTTTTTGTCGTCGACAACCGTTTGACTTTCAACGGTTTGCGTTTCATTCGTTTCGTCGGATTTTTCGTCGTCGTTCGTCTTTTCGAGCGCGGTTTCGACCGGCTTTTCGACGCGTTTGACGCAACGTCGATAAGCGTCCGACTCCCAAAACTTATCGAACTGCTCGGCCAACTTTTCGATAAACGCGGGCCCGACGCCTTTAATCTTTTTGCGTCCGGAAGTCAAGTCGTTCAAGAGGTTGGAGAGTTCGCCGACGGTCGCGTCGATCTCCAAACCGAGCTTCTCGAACTGCGAGTCGGTCAAGCGAAAATGTTCGTCGACGCGATACGACGCCCAGTCGTTCGAAATTTCGACGTCTTGCGACGACGCATAAACGACGCCCGCCGGTTCGGCTTTGCGTTCGAGCGCCGCCGCGTTCGCTTCCGCAAAGTCAAGAAGGGGGCGGGGGTCCGCGTCGCAGGCGTATTCGCTAACCAGCTCTTCGAGTTCTTCGCGGAGCCGTTTCGTTTCGCGTCCCCAATGCGCCGACGCTTCTTTCGCCGCCTTCAACGCTCGCAAAAGTTCCTTCGAACGCGCTCGAAACTCTTCTCGCGCCTCGACTTCCGAAACGAGCCGTTCGCGGCTCCAATTTTCGACGGCGTTCGTTCTTTGCGTCTGCTCGACGATTTCACCGACCGACGAAACGACGGGAACCGGCGAAGGCGCGTCTTCTTTCGGCGCGTCGCAAACGTCGGCGCCGTCGTCGGTTGCGTTCGTTTCCGCTTCCGTTTCGACGTCGTTTTCCAAAACGGTTTCGTCGAGTTCCGCGACGTCTTCCAAGTCGTCTTCGTCGTCGTAATAGTCGTCTTCGAAATCGTCGTCGAGCGGTTCCGCGAGCGCGTTTTCGAGTTTGACGTCGAGCGTTTCGTTTTGTTTAAGCGTCATTGTTTAAGTCCTTTCGATTCTTTGGGTTGAGATTTGCGTTTTTGCGCGTGTCGCCGGAGTTTTTCAAGGCGTGTCGCAAGAATTTGACTCTGTTGACGTTGCGTCGCTTTTTCGAGCTTTTCGACGCGTTCGCTCAACTCGAAAATCAACTCTTGCAAGCCTTTAAGTTTCTCGATATTGCGAAGCGCGCGTTCGTTTTCGTCGATAAAATGACCGAGAAAAGGAAGCGCGTCTTCAATATTGGCGGCGGCTTTGGTCAAATTTTTTGCGGTTTTTCTAATATTGGCCGCGGCAAATTCCAAATACTCGCCGACCGGCGCGAGATGAATAAACTTCTCGCCGTCGCCGCCGTCTCGGTCGACGTCGTCCGACTCGAATTCGATACGTTTCATTTTGATTTTCTGCTTTCGTAAGGCGTAGGTTAATAAGGGATAACGTCGCGGTTGAACGCGAGGGACGCAAGCCGATGATTGACGGCGTTCTCTTCGGCGATCGTAACACGGGCGTCGCACATCTCGACGATGCGTCCAAGGAGCGCTTCGCCGC
>JAFTUJ010000431.1 GCA_017466305.1 Thermoguttaceae bacterium | reverse complement strand
TCGTGTTCGCGAACGTTGCGGTTCCGGCGGCGGCGACGACCGCGCCGGCTCCGGTCGAGGCGACGTTGTCGGCGATCGTCGCGTTCGTAAGATTCGCGGTTCCAACGACGTAGAGACCGCCGCCGAATTCGGCGTTGTTGCCGAACAGGAGGCTGTTTTCGACGTCGACGGTTCCGGCGACGCGGACGGCGCCGCCGTTTTGCGTCGCGACGTTGTCGGAAAGCGTCGCGTTGCGGAGCGTCGCGCTTCCGGCGTTGGCGACGTTAATGCCGCCGCCAAGGTTGGCGCCGTTGTTGGAAATCGTCGCGTCGACGACGGTCGCTTGGCCGCCGACGAACAAACCGCCGCCGGAATTGGCGGCCGCGTTGCCGGCGATAACGACGTCGGTAAGTTGCGCGACGGCCGGGGCGTCGACGAAAACGCCGCCGCCTTGCGCCGTCGCTTCGTTGTCGGCGATTTCGACGTTCGTCAGGGTCGCTTTGCCGTTGACGAAGACGCCGCCGCCGTAATTAGCGGCGTTGCCGGAGAACGCGCCGCCGTCGACGATCGCGGTTCCGGTGGTGGAGATGTAAATACCGCCGCCGAGAGCGCCCGCTTCGTTGTCGACGACAACGGTGTCGACGAAGGTCGTAACCGTTTCCTTCGTAATGAGTTCCGCGTCGAGACGAACGTCGAGGAAAATACCGCCGCCGGATTTTTCCGCCGCGTTGCCTTTGACGACGCAGTTTTCGAAGGTCGCGTTGGCGCCCAAGTAGAGACCGCCGCCGTAAGCCGGGTCGTGCTCGCAAACGCCGCCGTCGACGGCTTTACCGCCGGTGAAGGTCAAGCCGACGAACGACACGACGTCGTTGTAAATCGTGAATTTCGGAACGTAGACGACGCGGCTCTTGCCGTCGGCGTCGATCGTAACGCCGTCGCCGCCGTCGATCGTAATCGCTTTGTCGATCGTCAGGTGCGTTCCGGAGAGGACGATTTCCGAGACGCCGTCGGCGAACGTAACGGTCGCGCCGGTTTGAGCGTATTGGATCGCTTCGCGGAGCGAGATTTCGCCGTCGGTCGGGTCGACGACGTCGGCGTCGGTCGTAACGATCGTCGACGCGGCTTCGAGCGCGACTTCGACCGATTCGGACGCGGTTTCGCCGTACGCGTTGACGGCGACGACGCGGTAAGTATAGGTCGCGCCCAGTTGAACGTCGGTCGTCCATTCGTTCGCGTCGGCGGCGAGTTCTTTGACGAGCGTCCAAGTTTCGCCGTCGAGGATTTCGACGCGGTAACCGGTTTCGTGGGAGGCGGCGTCGGTCCAAGTCAGCGTCGCGGTCGGGGCGGTCGAGGCTTCGACGGTCGCGGTCAAGCCGGTCGGCGCGAGCGGCGCTTGGCTTTCGTAAGCGCCGAGGTCGACCGTTCCGTTGAAGCGCGGATTGCCGGCCAAGTCGGTCGTCGCGTCGAGGTAAGCGTCGTCGCCCTTGTTCAGCGCGACGGAGTCGGCGGCCAAGGCGTAGGAGCCTTCCGCAAAGAGAACGTCGCCTTCGTCGAGGACGTAATTAACGACGCCTTCCGCGTCGGCGTTCGTCCAATCGGCGAAGTTCGACGCCGTGTTGTAGGCGTTCGCGGTTCCGTGTTTGACGACGGCGTCGACGACGATCGAGTTGCGGAACGTCGCGGTCCCGGTCGAGGCGACGTTCGCGGCGGCGCCGAGTTTCGCGGTATTGTCGGCGACGGTCGCGTTCGTCAAGGTCGCGACGCCGGCGACGAACAGAGCGCCGCCGGAACTGTCGGCGGAGTTGCCGGTCAGCGCGACGTTCGTCGCGTTCGCGGTTCCGGATTTGTCGACGTAAAGGGCGCCGCCTTGGATCGACGCGGCGTTGTCGGCGATTTCGACGTTCGTCAAGGTCGCTTGACCGTTGACGAAAAGCGCGGCGCCGTACTTGGCGGAGTTGCCGGAAAGCGTCGTGCCGTCGACGATCGCGACGCCGGATTTGTCGACGTAAACGCCGCCGCCAAAGTTGGCGGTATTGTCGACGACGACGCAATTTTCGAGAATCGCGGTCTTCGAAACGCGGACGCCGCCGCCGTAACCGTCGATTTTACCGCCGGTAATCGTCAAACCGATAAGTTTGACCGGCGCGTCGGCGGTTCCGGCGACGATGTAGAACGCGCGGCTCTTGCCGTCGGCGTCGATCGTAACGCCGTCGCCGCCGTCGATCGCGATCGCTTTGTCGATTTTGAGTTCCGTTCCGGCGAGCGTAAACGTCGCGCCCGAAAGCGTTTCGGCGAACGAAACGGTCGCGCCGCTCTTGGCGAGTTGAATCGCTTCGCGGAGGGACGTTTCGCCGTCGGTCGGGTCGACGACGTCGGCGTCGGTCGTAACGATCGTCGACGCGGCTTCGAGCGTGAAGACGACCGGTTCGGACGCGGTTTCGCCGTAGGCGTTGACGGCGACGACGCGGTATTGATACGTCGCGCCGAGAGCGAGAACGCCGGTCGTCCATTCGGTCGCGTCGGCGGCGAGCTCTTGGGCGAGCGTCCAAGTTTCGCCGTCGAGAATTTCGACGCGATAACCGGTTTCGTCGGCGAGGTTGTTCCAAGTCAACGTCGCGGTCGGGGTCGTCGAAGCGGCGACGGTCGCGCTAAGTTCGAGTTGCGTCGGGACGTCGCCGACGACAAATTCGAACGATTCGGACGCGGCGGATTCGCCGTAAACGTTGCGAGCGACGACGGAAACGACGTAAGTCGCGCCGGCGTTAAGATTGCCTGCGGTCGTCGTCCATTCGAGCGTTTCGATTTCGCCGCTCGTCTCGACGATTTCGCCGTTCGCGTCGTAAACCGTAACGACGTAAGCGTTCGCGGTTTCGACGGCGAGCCAGGAAACGGTCGCGGTCGGAGCGGTCGACGGATTCACCGTCGCGGACAAACCGGTCGGAGCGAGCGGGAGCGCGCCGTCGTCTTCGTAAGCGCCGGCGTCGACCGTTCCGTTGAAGCGGTTGTTTCCGGCCAGGTCGGTCGTAAGCGTTTCGGGAACGTAAGCGTCGGCGCCCTTATTGATCGCTTGCGAGTTTTCGGCGAGGGCGTAATCGCCGTTCGCCGCGTCCGCGAAGAGCGGTTTTGTCGCGTCGATTTCGTAGTTGACGACGCCGTCGTCGGTCGCGTTCGCCCAATCGGCGTAGCTCGAAAGCGTGTTGTAGGCGTTCGCGGCGTATTCTTCGCCTTGGACGTCGCCGTCGACGATCGAGTTGTAGAACGTCGCGACGCCGTTCGCAAGGTAAACGTCCGCGGAGGCGCCGTCTTGCGTTCCGACGTTGTCGGCGAGCGTTACGTTGCGCAGCGACAGTTCTTCGACGTCGAACTCTTCGGCGTAGAAACCGAAGCCTTGATACGCTTGGTTGCCGGTAATTTCGACGTTCGTCAGCTTCGTCGAGATCAGGAGCAACGGGTAGCCGGTCAAGTTGGAAATAAAAGTATGGTCGGGAGCGTTGGCGTAGAAGGCGCCGCCGTTCCCTTGGGCGATGTTGTCGGTAATCTTAACGTTCGTCAAGGTCGACGTAATGTCGTTAAGGAAGACGCCGCCGCCGTCGGCCCGCGCTTGGTTGCCGGAGATTTCGACGTTCGTCATTTCGATCTCGCCGCCCATAAAGCCGCCGGTCGCGTACAGACCGCCGCCTTGGCCCGACGATTCGCCGTTGTCGGAAACGTTGTCGAGAATGCGAACGTTCGTCAACGTCGACTTGCCTTGGCCCGGGGCTTCGACGTTGCTCCCGATGTAAATGCCGCCGCCGTAAACGTCGGCGTGACAGCCGATTACGTCGACGTTCGTAAAGGTCGCGTTAGCGTTGTCGACGCTGAAGCCGCCGCCGAGAGCGCCGCCGCCGTATTTGGCGTAGCTCGCGTAACCGTTGACGACCGTCAAACCGAAGAACGAAGCGCGCGTATTGGCGACGACGAAGATCATGTCCTTATGGTCGCCGTCGATCGTAAGTTCCGGCGCGCCGGTTTCGTCGACGAAACCGCGAACCGAAATTTCTTTCTCCATAATGCTCAACGGGCCGCCGGTAAGCGTGATCGTTCCGCCGCGGAGGTCTTCGGCGAAGACGATTTCGTCGCCGTCTTGGGCGAAGCGGAGCGCTTCGCGGAGCGTGGTAACGCCGTCGAGGAGGTTGAGGTCGCCGTCTTCGAGCGACGTAACGACCGTCGGTTCGTCTTGAATCGTAAAGGAAACGGCGTCCGACGCGACGGAGGAACCGTAGGCGTTCTTCGCGACGACGCGGAAAGCGTGCGACGTTCCGAAGTCGAACGCGCCGCTTTCCCAAGTCGTTTCGGTCGTTTCGGGATTGCCGACCGGAGGCGCGACGGGCGTCCATTCGCCGTCGGCGCCGAGTTGTTCGACGACGTAGACGTCCGCGCCTTCGACGGCGGTCCAGGTCAGAATCGCGTTCTTCGCATAGTGGTTGAACTCGTATTCCAAGTCGGTCGGTTGCGCCGGAATGTTTTCGACGACGATTTCGACCGTTTCGGACGCGGTTTCGCCGTAAGCGTTCCAAGCGACGACGCGGTAACGATAAGTCGTGTCGACGGCGACGTCGGTCGACCAAGTTTCGGCGTCGGCGGCGAGATTGTCGACGGTTTCCCAAACGGTTTCGCCGTCGGCGTTTTGGGTTTGGAGTTCGACGCGATAACCGGTTTCGGCGGAGGCGGCGTCGACCCAAGTCAGCGTCGCGGTCAGGGCGACTTCGTCGAGATCGGCGGTCAAGTCGGTCGGTTGCGCCGGGACGTTTCCGACGGTGAATTCGGCGACGTTGGACGCGGTTTCGCCGTAAGCGTTCCAAGCGACGACGCGATAGCGATAAACCGTGTCGACGGCGACGTCGGTCGACCAAGTTTCGGCGTCGGCGGCGAGATTGTCGACGGTTTCCCAAACGGTTTCGCCGTCGGCGTTTTGGATTTGAAGTTCGACGCGGTAACCGGTTTCGGCGGAGGCGTTATCGACCCAAGTCAGCGTCGCGGTCAGGGCGACTTCGTCGAGATCGGCGGTCAAGTCGGTCGGAGCGGTCGGGACGGTTCCGACGGTAAACGTTTCGGACGTCGCGACTTCGGATTTGCCGTAGTCGTTGACGGCGGCGACTTCGAAGTAGTAGGTTCCGCCGAAGTCGAGCGTTTCCGTCGTATAGGTCGCGTCCGCGACGGTTTGCGGTTCGAACGCGACGACCGTCGTTTCGCCGTCGGCGTCGACGACGATTTGGTAAAGCGTAACTTCATAAGCGGTCGCGTTTTCCTTGGCGTCCCAAGTCAGCGTCGCGGTCGGCGCGAGCGACGGATTAATCGTCGCGGTCAAGCCGGTCGGTTGCGTCGGGACGTTTTCCGTCGTGAACTCGAGGGTCGCCCAATCGGATTGGCCGTAGTCGTTGACGGCGGCGACGCGGTAGGCGTAAGTCGTTCCGAGTTCGAGTTTTCCGGTCGTCCAAGTTTGGGCGTCGGCGGCGAGCGTTTCTTCGGTCGCGGCGACCCAAGCGCCGTCGACGAGCGTTTCGACGACGTAACCGGTTTCGTTGCCGGCGACGTCGGTCCAGGTCAGGTCGACCGTCAGCGTTTCCGGGTTCAAGACGGTCGCGGCCAAATCGGTCGGCGCGAACGGAAGTTGATTTTCGTAAGCGCCGGCGTCGACCGTTCCGTTGAAGCGCGGGTTCCCAGCCAAGTCGGTCGTAATCGAGTCGGCGACGTAAGAGTCGGCGCCCTTGTTGATCGCTTGCGAACCGGCGGCGAGGGTGTAATCGCCGTTTTCCGCGTCCGTAAAGAGCGGTTGCGTTTCGTCGTAGACGTATTGCGTCGCCGCGTCGGTCGAGGCGTTGTCCCAAGCGGTAAAGCCCGACAGCGTGTTGTACGCGTTCGAGGTTCCGGCGTCGGCAAAGTCGCCGCCGGCGTT
>JAFTUJ010000049.1 GCA_017466305.1 Thermoguttaceae bacterium | reverse complement strand
CGATTCGGAAGAAGTTTCGAAGAAGCTCGCCGCGCGCATTTACGGCGCCGCTCCGGCGGAAGAAGCCGCCCCGGCGGAAGAAGCCGCTCCGGTCGAAGAAGCCGCTCCGGCGGAAGAAGCCGCTCCGGCCGAAGAAGCCGCCCCGGCGGAAGAAGCCGCTCCGGTTGAAGAAAACGCTCCGGTTGAAGAAAACGCCCCGGCGGAAGAAGCCGCTCCGGCGGAAGAAACCGCCCCGGCGGAAGAAGCCGCTCCGGCGGAAGAAGCCGCTCCGGCCGAAGAAGCCGCTCCGGTCGAAGAAGCCGCTCCGGCGGAAGAAGCCGCTCCGGCGGAAGAAGCCGCTCCGGCGGAAGAAACCGCTCCGGCGGAAGAAGCCGCTCCGGCGGAAGAAGCCGCTCCGGCGGAAGAAGCCGCCCCGGCCCCGGCGGAATAATCGCCCCCCTTATTTCGGCGCGACGTTTTAACCAGCGTCGCGTCGTTTTTCATTCGCCGCCCGCAAATCCGTTTTAACCCGTTTTATTTGAACGTTTCCGCCGACGCGATGACGCCGAACCGCCTTAAAATCCTTCTCGTTATTCCGACGCTCGACCGTTGCGGCGCCGAAAAACAGTTGACGCTTCTCGCGGCCAATTTGCCCAAGGAGCGTTTCGACGTTCGCGTCGTCGCGCTGACGCGGGGCGGCCCTTACGAAGCGACGCTCCGCGACGCCGGCGTTCCGGTCGATACAATCGGCAAAACCGCCAAAGTCTCGCCGCGCGCTTATTGGCGGTTGAAGAAAATTAGTCGCGACTTCCGCCCCGACGTCGTTCACACTTGGCTTTTCGCCGCGAATGCTTACGGGCGGCGCGCCGCGTTTTCGCTCGGCGTCCCGGCGGTCGTTTGCGGCGAGCGCTGCCTCGACCCTTGGAAAGCGCGTTGGCAAGGTTGGGTCGACCGTCGTCTCGAACCGAAAACGGACGCGTTCGCGGTCAACAGCTCCGGAATCGTCGACTTTTACGTCGAGCGCGGAATCCCCGCCGAAAAGTTCGTCGTCATTCCGAACGCCGTCGAGCCGCCGCCCTTCCCGCGTCCCGCCGATCTCGCGACCGCCGACGCCGCTAAGATCGCGCTTTTAAAAGAGTTAAAGCTTCCTTTCGAGCCGGGCCGTCTTCCGTTTTTGATCGGATTGGTCGCGCGACTTTGGCCGCAAAAACGCGTCAAAGAAGCGCTTTGGGCCGCCGACCAACTGAAATTCGCCCAACTCGATTTTTACCTCCTCGTTATCGGCGACGGTCCGGAGCGCGAGCCGCTTCTCCGTTACCGCGACGACCTGCGCGTCGCCGACCGCGTTCGTTTCCTCGGCGAGCGCGACGACGTTTCGCGCCTTATGCCGAATTTCGACGTCCTTTGGAATTGCAGCGCTTACGAAGGCCAGTCGAACGCGATTTTGGAAGCGCAAAGTTGCGGCGTTCCGGTCGTCGCCTCGGACGTTCCCGGGAACCGCGACCTCGTTCTCCCCGGCGAAACCGGCGTCCTCGTCCCGGAGTTCGACGGCGACGGCGTCCGCCGCCGAACCGCGCTGACTCGCGAAACGTTCCGTTTGCTGAAACCCGAGAACGCCGAACGCCGTCGCGCGCTCGCCGCCGCCGCGAAAGCCCGCGTCGAACGCGAATTTTCGCTCGACGCGTTAATCGCTCGGCACGTCGAGCTTTACGAACGCTTGGTCGCCGAAAAAAAACGCGGTTGACCGCCCGCCGTTTCCGTTATTTCCGTCCAAAAACCAAACGCCGCGTTCCGCCGTCCTTTCGACGTTTCCGAACGCGATCGTTTGCCGTTTAATTACCCGTTTGCGCGCCGGAGCCTCTTTTACGTCGTCCCCGACGTCGCGTTTGTTTCCGGAGCGCCGCGCCCTCAGTTCGACGCGACGCCGCTTAACCCCAACGATTAGGAGCTTTACCCAATGAAACGCGTCGCGTTTTCTTTCCTCGCTCTCGCCCTTCTCTCGACCTGCGCCGTTTTCTCGAACTTCGCCGCCGCTAACGACGCGGGACCCGGCGTTTCCGCCGACGAAGCGCTCCGTCTTCTCGTTCAAGGCAACGAACGTTTCGCCGCGAACAAAACCGCGCACCCGCACTCGAACTTCGACCGCCTCGTCGACACGGCGGAACACGGCCAACATCCGTTCGCGACGGTTCTCGGCTGCAGCGACTCCCGCGTTCCGGTCGAGCTTCTCTTCGACCAAGGCTTCGGCGACGTTTTCGTCGTTCGCGTCGCGGGCGGGGTTTGCGCCGACGACGAAACCGGCTCGATCGAATACGGCGTTTCGCACCTCGGCACGCCGATTTTGGTCGTCTTGGGACACACGCAATGCGGCGCGGTAACGGCGACGGTCGAACACGAACACGCCGACGGGCACATTAAGTCGCTCGTTTCGCACATCGAACCGGCGGTGAAGCGCGTTCGCGCCGCCCGTCCGGAACTTTCCGGCGCCGCGTTGATCGAAGCGGCGGTCGTCGAAAACGTTTACGTCGCGGTCGAAGAACTTTTCGAACACAGCCCGATGACGGTCGAAGCGCTCGAAAAGGGCAAACTTTGGATCGTTCCGGCGATTTACAACGTCAAAACCGGCAAAGTCGACTGGCGCGCGCCGATTAAATCGAAAAAAGACCTGAAAGAAAAACGCGACGCGAAACTCGCTCTCTAAACGAACGCTTAAACCGGCGTTTT
>JAFTUJ010000430.1 GCA_017466305.1 Thermoguttaceae bacterium | reverse complement strand
GCGGTAAAATCGTAATAACCGTTATTTCCGGCGTTAAAATCGGCGGGAACGGACTATTTCCGCTCGTCCGGGACGCCCCAATCGTGATTGCCGAGCGTATGTCGCCAGACGACGCCCGCTTTTTCCGAAACGTCGAGCAATTCTTGAACGGCGAGATAATTTTTCAGCCCGCCGTCGGTCGCGTCGCCCAGTTGCTGGACGAACGGAACCTTTTCGGCGGCGAACGTTCCGGCGGCTTCTAAAAATTTGCCGATCGAAGCGCGGTACGAGCGCCCGATCGTGTCGTCTCGGTCGGCGTATTGAACGTCGGCGATCGCTCCAAAACGAATCATCGGGGGTCTCCTCGGCGGAATATAGGGAAGAGCGGAAAACTCGGGAAGTTGGAGGACGGAAAACGGCGAGGCGGACGGCGGCGAAAAAACTCGCGCCGACGCGGGCCGCGCTCTTTATTATACCCGAAACGGCGCGATTTGTCGGCGGGCGCGTTCGGAAAAACGAGCGTTTTTTTCGGAAAAGAAGTAAGGAAGAGCGATAAAATCGGAAGGTTTCGACGCGGAAAATTAGGCAAGAAAAGGGAAACGCTCCGTTTGTTCCGAAAACGAGGGCAAACGGAGCGGAAAAAAGGAACGCGGAACGAACGCCGCCGCGAAAGAACGTCGTTGCGAACAAACGCCGCCGCGAAAGAGCGTCGTCGCGAACGAACGACGCTTGTTGCGAAAATCGGTTAACGTTGCAACGCGGCGCCTTCGGCCGATTCGGCGACTTGCGAATCGACCGGGCTTTCGACCGGCGCGTCGGCTTGACGCGGCGCGTCGGCGGCGTCGGAGTCGGTCGCGCCGGGACGGTAAACGGCGAGTTCGTCGACGCCGTCGCCGTTGAAGTCGCCGACGACCGGGACGTCGCCCGCTTGACCGAAACGAATCGACGCGTCGAAACGTCGGTCGCCGTCGGAGTCGATCAACCAATCGCCGTTCGAGAAAAGGCCGATCGAGTCGACGCCGTCGCCGTCGAAGTCGCCGACGATCGGGCGGTAACCGGCGCCGCCCATCCGTTCGAGTTTGACGTCGCCGTCGTTCCAACGACCGTCGCCGTTCATGTCGAAATACCAGTCGCCGTTGCGGTAAACGCCGATCTTCGCGACGCCGTCGCCCGTCCAGTCGCCGGTCAGGGCGATATCGCCGTCGTTCCCGTATTGGAAGACGTGATCGATCAGGTCGACGCGCACTTGGGCGCCGTCGCGGTGCTTCGTCGCGCGGAGATTTAGCTCGCTGCGGCTGAAAAGTTCTTCGCTCGGCGGGACGTTCTTGCCGCGGTCGACGGTAATCGTTCGGTTGTGGTCGGTCGGGAGACCGGGTTCGACCGCGATCGCCTGCGGGTCGGTCGCCCATTGCGGGCCGAAAATCCCAATGTCGGCCTTGCCGTCGCCGTCCCAGTCGCCGGAAACCGGTTGGTCGCTCGCGGAACCGAGTTCGGCCCAAAGGTCTTCGGCGTCGAAAACGCCGTCGCCGTTGCGGTCGAGGAACCAACGCCCGTCGACGTAAATCCCGACGCGGTCGGCGCCGTCGCCGTTCCAGTCGCCGACGATCGGTTTCGCGTCCTCGGCGCCGAACTTGTAATTGGCGAAAATTTCGCCGTTCGAGCCGCGAATCAACCATTCGCCGCCGTCGAAACCGTCTTCGAGCGACCAAGAGACGTCGACGTATCTATAGGAACCGCCGGCGCCGTTGTTGTAATCGCCGCGGAAACCGAACGTCGTCGTCAACGCGTCGATCGAACGAGGCGAACCGCCGTTCAGGACGCTAAGTCGCCAAGACTGCGCCGCCGGGAGACCGCCGCCGCCGAAGAGCGTCGTCGTCGCGCCGGGGAGGTAGGGCTGGTTGAACGTGTACGGGAAGTGGGTCGGCGCGGCGCCCCAATAGTTCGACGGGATCGAAATCGGGAAGGAAGCGCCGGGCGCGTCCGGAATCGTGTCGCGCGGCGTTTCCGGCGTCGGTTCCGGGTCTTGCGGTTTTTCCGGTTCCGGAATCGGGAGTTCGCCGAAGTCGTAATCGACGCCCGCGTCGCCCGGTTCGACGGAAATCGCGAACAAGTCGTCGTTTTTCATTTCGCCGCCGAGCGAGCCGACCGCGTCTTTGCCGTCGTTGTAACCGGACGGCTGCGTTTCGACGACGCGGTAAATTCGGTTCGGTTCGAGACCGTCGAAGAGGTAGGCTCCGTCGGCGTTCGTTTGGACGGTTCGCCCGGTCGCGACGTATTCGCCGGTTTCCTTGTCGAGAACCCAAAGCGTTAAGGTCGCGCCCTTGATTCCGGCTTCGCCCGCGTCCCGAACGCCGTTGTCGTTGTCGTCTTCGTAAACGTGTCCGGAAATCGACGCCGGACGGAGTTCGCCGAAGTTGTATTCGACGCCGACGCCGCGACGCGGAAGCTCGATTTCGGCGATTTCGTCGTTCGTCGAGGAGACGCCGACGGTCGCGCCGAAAATCGTTCCGACCGTTTCTTTGCCGTCGAAATAAGCGTCCGGCTGCGTTTCGCGAACGACGTACGTTCGCTCCGACGCCAAGTTGTTAAATTCGTAATAACCGTTTTCGTCGGTCTTTTGCGTCGCGACGAGCGTCGCCGTTCCGTCCGCTTCGACGACGTAAAGGCTAACGACGACGTCCTTAATCGGCGCTTCGTTTTCGCCGCGCAACCCGTCGTTGTTGTCGTCTTCGTAAACGTATCCGCTGAGCGAACCGGGCGGGAGGAGTTCGCCGAAGGTGTATTCGACGCCCTGCGCGTCCCAATAAACGTCGATATTGTCGATTTTGTCGTTTGTCGCGACGCCGCCGAGCGAACCGGCCGCGTCTTTGCCGTCGTCCCAAGCGTCCGGTTGGATCTCCTTGACCGCGTACGTCCGCTCAATATCGAGCGAAT
>JAFTUJ010000429.1 GCA_017466305.1 Thermoguttaceae bacterium | reverse complement strand
CCTTCGCCGCCGCTTTCGCCGCCTCCGCCGAACGCTCGAACGCTCGCCGCCCCAACGGAAGCGGTTCGGACGCCCGCCCTAAAGCGCCGTCCTCGACGTTCGACGCCGAAACCGTCCGTTCGACGGCGACGCTCGAACTCGACGCGTTTTCTTGCGTTTTGTCATTAATACTATAGGGCGCTTTTTTTCGCTCGCCGAGCGTCCCTTTTTCGTCCGCCGCGACGCGGAAGGTTTGCGCGACGAAAATCCCGAAAAAGAGTCCAAAAAAAAGTAAACTCGCCGCCGAACGATTACCGATAAGCAGGGTAAGCAAGACAGTCCGAAATTTCGCCATTGTTTTTTTCGCTTGGAAATAAGGAGGGCGCGCCGCGTTCGAATTGCTTCGAAAGCCGCGTCGTCGTTGTTCGTTATCGAAACTATTATTTCCTAAAAAGCGCAAAAAACCAAGCGTCGCGGCCCCGTTTAGAGAAATTGCGAAGAAATTTTCGAAAATTAATCTATATAACCGAAAAAAGCCGCAAGTCGCGCGGGGAAAAAGTACGATACTAAGCCAAACGGAAGCCCTCCCCGGCAGGGATTGCCGGTCGGGCTCTGCGCCAAGCAATTTTGGCGGACGCTCCTGAACGAACCGTTTCATTCGTCGAAAGCATTCGGTCGATTTCGGGCGGAACGCGCAAACGTTCCGCGATGAAAACAAGCGGAATCAGGAACTGTTAAGGTCGACGTCCTTTCGACGTCGACGCGGCGACTCGCTCGTTCGACGGCGGTCGACGCGAAAAACAAGAACAAGATGCTCATTCTTGAAAATCATTCGTCAAGGAAGTTAAAGATGAAAAAGATGAATTTGAGAATCGCCGCGTGCATGACGTTGTTCGCGGCGGCGATCGCGAGCGGCTGCTTCGGTCTCACCGGCGGTTTATCGCTCGGTATCTTCGGCGTTCCGGTTCCGGTTAGTCCGTATTTCCAAGGCGCTTACGAAGATATGGCCTTTGAGAAGGATCGTTACGGCCAAGTTCCGGTTCTCCCGCCGATCGTCGACGGCGTCCCGGAAGGGTTGGACGCTCCGTCGGACGACGAAGTGATCCGTCTCCTCGAAAAAGCGAAGCCGAACAACGGCGGCGTTCCGTTCCTCGAAACGCGCTATCGCAACAACGTCAAAATTAAGAAAGAGCTGATCGCCGACTACGTCGATCCGCCGCGCTTCTTCCCGATGGTCGGTCCGGTTCAAGTCCACCACGTCCACTACAAGTGCACGGTTTACTTCGAACAAAACGTCCGCGTCGGTTGGCCGATTCCTTACTCGATCGAGAAAAAAGACGCGCAAGAAGTCATTTACATCGACAAAGACCACCTGCACGCCGTCGCGCAAGCGCCGGGTTCGGAAGTCCAAATGGGCGCCGAGGCTATGCCGCAACAATTCTAATTCCGAGGCGAACGTCGAACGGAAGTTCGCGGGCGTCGCTTGAATCGACCGAATAGAAAACGGGAAGCTCGAAAGGGCTTTCCGTTTTTTTTTGCGTTTCTTGGAATTTTTTGCGTTTCTTGGAAATCGGCGAGGCGACCGTCGCGCTATTTAGTTCCTCTAACTTCTTAGCCAAAACCAACTTACTCCCGCTTTCTCCGCGCGACCGTCGTTACCCTCCTTCGTTTGCGTTAAAAAGGGGATTTTTTGCCGTTTCTTGGGAAAAATATTTGACTTACGCCGCCGCGCCTGTTAAAATTGAAAACGAGAAATCGGATTCGATTTCGTTTGTTTTTATTCGCGTCGGAGGCTCCGTTCGACGCCGACGCGTTTCGCCGATTTTTATTTTTTGTTAGTCGAGGTCGTTTTATGTCGCGCAAAAATTTTCGTCTCGGCGGTTTTACGCTCGTCGAATTGTTGGTCGTCATCGCCATCATCGGTATCTTGATCGGGCTCCTTCTCCCGGCGGTTCAAGCGGCTCGCGAAGCCGCGCGTCGGATGCAATGCACGAACAACCTGAAACAGCTCGCTTTGGCGATCCAAAACTACAACGACGCGCACGGCAAACTCCCCGGTTTCGGCTTCGGGATCAACGACAACCAAACGCCGGTCGCGAGCATGCTCCCCTTCATCGAACAGTCGGCCCGTTACGACGCCATCTACGCGCCGTCAGACAATTCTAGCGACCACAACCCGTACGGCGGCGACGAACGTTGGAACGGCGTTATTTCCGCGATCCTCTGCCCGTCGGACGGCGCCGCCGGTTCCGCGAGCGACGATAAACCGTCGCCGATCAACTACTGCTTCAGCAAAGCGGACTACGTCGAGGGAAACTACGGTTCTTGGGGGAACACGCGTTCGCCGTTCGGCTTGCTGCAACGCTCCGACGAATGGAAAGACACCGACTGGGGCGGCGGGAGTTACGCGATGAGCGCGATTACCGACGGCACGAGCAACACCGTCGCGCTGAGCGAACGCGTCGCCAGCCCGAACGAATTTGGTTCCGAAAAACGCTCGATTAAGGGCGGCTTCGCGAACAATTCCAGCGCTTGGTCGATTCTCCCGAACGCCTGCCTTGCGAAGCGCGGGAACGGAAACGAATACGCCGAGGGCGTAGCGACCGTCGGCGGAAGCGGCGAAAACGCTTACTATTACACGAACAATAACGCGATGTTCCAAACGATTTTGCCGCCGAACTCGCCGAGTTGCGCCGGGAACGCGACCTTCACGCAACCCGCTTACGTTCCGCCGACCAGCAATCACAGCGGCGGCGTCAACGTCGCGATGTGCGACGGTTCCGTCCGCTTTATTAGCGACACGATCTCCTGCGAAACCCCCGGAACCGACGGGCTCGCCGGTTGGTACAAATATTGGGGTTACGCGACCGGCAAGTCCCCGTTCGGCGTTTGGGGAGCGATGGGCACGATGAACGCCGGCGAAACGGATACGCTTTAACGGCGCGCTTACGTCGTTCGCAACGCTAAAGAAATAAGGAGAGAAAAATGAAAAAACTCGCGTTGGCGCTCGTCGCGGCGCTTTGTTGTTCGCTCGTCGGCGCCGGTCTCGTCGGCTGCTCGAAAGCGCGAATCAAAGGACTCGTTCCGGTCGAGGGCGTCGTTACGTTGAACGGCGAACCGGTTTCCGGCGCGACGGTTATGTTCGCCCCGAAAAAACACGACCCGTCGCGACCGAAAGGAAGCGCGCAAGCCGTTACCGACGCGTCCGGCAAGTTCAAAATGTCGACGCTCGACCCCGGCGACGGCGTTTTCCCGGGCGATTATTACGTTACCGTTACGAAAGACCGCGTCGAAGGCGGGTTGTCGCTCGAAGAAGTGAAGCGTCAACACGAAAACCCGGAACTCCGCGACAACGCTTCGGAACCGGAACAAACGCTGATTCGCGAACTTCCGGACAAATACGCCGACATTAACTCGTCCGGCCTCGACCAAACGATTCCCGCCGAAGGAAACAAAAACCTCGAACTCGCGCTCGAAGGCGAAGTCGACGCGACCCCGCGCCCGATGAACTCCGGTCGCGGCGCCGGGCCCGGTATGCGCTAATCGCGAACGCCAAACGGCGAACCGAACAAAATTCGCCGAAAGTTTCCCGACCGAAACGGAAAGTTAAAAAAGACTTTCCGTTTTTTTTTGTTAAAAATTGGAAAAAACTCTTCTTTTTTTGTTGATTTTCCGGAAGCCGTTCGATATACTTTCGTTATACGACGTCGAAAGTCGCGCTTTTTTTGCGTTTTGGCGTCGCGTCCGAAACCGCGGGCTTTATCCCGTTCGAAGCGGTTTCGGGTTTTGTCGTCGATTTACTTTCCTAATAATTTAAGAAAGGGATATGTTATGAAGTCGCCCAAAATGTTAAAATGGGGGGGG
>JAFTUJ010000428.1 GCA_017466305.1 Thermoguttaceae bacterium | reverse complement strand
GCGTCGCCCCTTCGACGAGCGCGCGTTCGATCGTTTTCTGCGACAATTTGCGACCCTGCGGCGCTTGGCGCGAGCCGAGTCCGGTCGGAATGCGGCGTTCGATCGCGTCGATGAGCGCGCGTCGGTTGCTTTTTTTAGTTTTTTTCGCAAATTTTTCAACATTTTTGGCAAAAAAAGCCTAATTAACGAGAGCGTCGGGCCGTCGCCTGCTTTTGTAGCGATTTTAAACAATGAAAGCGGCTTTCAAACGAGCGACTTTGCGCCTTGGTTCTTCTTTTATTATTTTCGTTTTTTTTTCAAAGGTTTTAACTTTTTTGGAAAAAAGTCAAAAATTAAGAGGAGAACGCCGCCGGTCAATCGTCCGCTTTATCGGCGTCTTTGATAACGAACGCCGCTTTCAAACGAGCGACTTCGCGCGCTAAACCCGCTTCCTCGACGCTTCGCAAGACTTCGTTGAAATCTTTATACGCGGCGGGCGCTTCGTCTTTCGGGTATTGGCGACAATTTGTCAAAATATCGGCGGCGGCGAGTTCGTCGTCGATTTGTTTTTGGTCGAGCGTTCGAACCGCCTCTCGCCGTCCGAGCGCGCGTCCGGCGCCGTGATTAATGCTGTAACAACTCGCTTTAGCTCCTTCGAGCGCGACCATAACGGACGAGCCTTGCGTCGGATTGCCGGGGAGCAAAATCGGATGACCGGTCGCCGCGAACGGCGTGTCTTTGAGCGCGAAATGATTCGCCGGATAAGCTCGCGTCGCGCCCTTGCGGTGAACGTAAACCGAGGCGCCGTCGAGGATTTCGCGTCGCGCAAAGTTGTGGCTGACGAAGTAAACGAAGCGCGCCGCGACGCCGGGTAACACTTCCGCGAACGCCTCCGCGACGAGCGAATTGATAACGAGGTGATTCAGCGTCGCAAAGTTGGCGCCGAGCGTAATGTCGTCGAGATAATCGTTCGCTTCCGGCGTTCCTAAGGGCGCGTAAACCAACTGTTTATCGCCGCTTGGGAAGGGCGTTCCCCAAATTTCGAACTTGCGTTGGAGCGTCGCGAACTGCGCGCGAGCCAGTTCGTTGCCGAAACCGCGCGAGCCGCAGTGCGAGAGGAACGCGACGCCGCCGTCGACGAGCCCGAACGTTCGCGCGACGATCGGATTCCGCTTTTCAGCGTCGGAAAAGCGAACGATTTCGCATTCGCCGAAGTGGTTGCCGCCGCCGTAACTCCCGATTTGCGAAAGTTTAGCGTCGTAATTTTTGACGATTCCGGCGCGTTTGACGACGTCGAGTCGTTTGGCGAGCGACTCGACGCTTCCGTCGCTTCCGACGCGGGTCGCGTCTTCGAGGCGGGTCGCCCAATCGGGGTTGACGTCGAGTAGCGCGCAGATTTCCGGCGTCGCGCCTTCGACGAGAGCGCGTTCGACGATTTCGGTCGGGAAGCGGCGTCCGAGCGGCGCTTGACGGTAACCGGCGCCCGTCGGAACGCGACGTTCGATCGCGTCGACAAGCGCGCGGCGCAAACGCTTGTCGGCGATAGCGTTAGCGTCGCCGTCGAACTGTAAAAGACTCATCGAGCAATTAATATCGACGCCGACCGGGCCCGGGTAAATATGGGTCGGCGAAACCATAACGCAACCGATCGGCGCGCCGTAACCGACGTGCGCGTCGGGGTTTAGAACGACGTCGACGACGCCCGGCGCTAGGCGCGCGTTAACCGCTTGCCGCAACGTCTCTTCGCCAAAGGACTTGCGAATCGAGTCGACGCCGAAAACGCGAACCGGCGAACGACCGTCGACGTAAAGCGCCCCGGTCGCGGGGCCGGTTGGGACGACGGAAAGCGACGCGGCGTCGTTATTCGCGGAAGCGGGGGAAACGGGCGATTTTTTCATTGGCGCGGCTTCGAGGGAAAGGGAAACGGCGGGAAAAAGGAACGCTAAACTTCGGCGGGCGCGTCGTTTGCGTCGTTCTCGACGGGGGTTAAACGCAAGCGAACGCCGGTTTCGTCGAGCGTCGGCGCGGCGTTTCGCGGGTCGTAGTAAACGTAGTCGGATAAAAGACTTAGCGAACGGCGCAGTCCGGAAAAAAGAATCGCGTCTTCGAACGTGTCGCCGTTGGCCGCGACGAGGGAGCCGGCGATCGGCCCGAAACGAAAACGAACGTTTTGATCGTCGACTTCGAAGGCGAACTTCGGCGGTTGCGACGTTGTTTTGGACGCGCGACTCGGCGTAAAACGACGCGAGCAAGTCGGCGAATCGCAAACGGTTGCGTCGGAATCGGCGTCGGACGACGCGGCGTCGACAGTTTGCGCTTCGACGTAATCCGCGACGAAGGGGCGGAAATCGGCGTCCCAAGCGAAATCGACCCGACGCGGACGCTCGGTTGGCGACGCGGCGTCGTTCGTTGCGTCGCCGGACGCTTCGTCGGCGTCAACGTCTTGTTGGGGAATGGTTTGCGAACGAGCGTCGGGCGATTCGTTATTAGACGTCGCGGCGCCGTCGTCGAGCAGGTCGCGGCAACGCGCTTCCAAGTAGGCTTCCAAAACGCGCCAAGAAAAGAAAATTTCACGTCGAGAAACGCTAACGTAAGCGTCTTGCGCGTCGAAAGTTGCGGTTCGCGAAAACGTCGTTTTACGCGGTTCGAAGTAAACGCGGAGACAACGACGCGACGCCTTGTCGTTAGTTGTCGCGTCGTCTTTTTCGTTGTCTATTTCGTCGTTTTTTTCGTCGTCGAGCGGTTCCGAAAAGAACGGGTGCGACGGCCCGTAATCGCTCCAAGTCCAGTAAGCGCCGGAGTTGGGAAGACGGATTTTCTCGACGTCGACGCCGACGTCGAGCGACGCGACGAGCGGCAAGGCGTCGCGTTCCGGGCGAAGTTCCAATTCTTCCAAGCGACCGTCGCCGACGTAAAGGAGCGTCAACGGCTCGCGCCCGCTCGCGCTTTCGCGCTGTTCGGAAAGCGAGAAAGGACGAAGGTTTAAGTGCGACATATATTCCGGAAGAATCAACGTTTTCGCGTATTTTTCGACGTCGGTTTCGTCGAGACGCGCCCAAAAATCGATCATTGGCTGGCTGTTAAATTGTTGTGATTGTTGAGGTTAAGCGGTTGACGCGGCGGCGTTGCAAGACGTCGCGACTTTGCGCGGCGAACGGGACGCGTTAAGTGGAGCGTCAAAGGAAAACGCGGTAAGCGACGAACGCCGCGAGCGCGACGAAGAGGGAGGCGCCGGCCCAAAACGCGAATTTGCGCAGCGGAGCGCCGCGGTCGAGCGCCGGGAGAATATCGGCGAACGCTTCTTCGACGGCTTCGATGTTTTCGTCGGCGACGCGGACGTCTTCGTGCGCCGCTTTGTTGCGTATTGTCGCAATGAAGCGGATTTTTCGTTGCGTCGCTTCGGAAAGCTTGTGTTCGACGGAACTTAGTTTGTCGTGCAGCCCGCGCCCCGACGCTTTGTAATTGCGCGTTAGGAGGCGTTCCGTTTTTTTAACGATCGCGTCCAAGCGGACGAACGAGGCGCCGGGGGCGGACGCGAAGGAAAAACGCGCGAAAAATTGGGCGAGAGCGGAGAATAAAGTCGGGCGATTTTGGCGAACCTTTTTCGCTCTGCGTCGGGAGCGTTTCGACGGGGGGGAAGCGAGAGCCGGGCGAACGACGGCGAACGCTTGGCGGACTTCGCGGAGTTTTTGTTGCGCGTTGTCGAGTTCGCCGTGCGCCGCGAGGTTGCGCGTCGTCGCGATGAAGCGGATTTTTTGGCGAATAGTTTCCGGAATTTGGTCGGCGACCGAGTCCAGTTTTTCGCGCAGTCCGCGTCCTTGCGCGCCGAAGCGGGTTTCGAGGAGATTTTCCGTTTGTTGCGAAATCGATATTAATTCGACGAGAGGGTTGGCCATTGGACGCGTTTCTGTTAAAAGTTGAAAATAAAGAGGTTGGAGGACGACGGACGACGACGGCGGGAGCGAAACGAACGGCGTGAAACGTCGGAGCGCGACGCGCCGGAGCGGAGAAGCTTAGAGACGCGGCACTTCGATCGAGCGGAGGAGCGCGGTCAAGACGTCGTCGACGCGGCGGCCTTCGATTTCGGCTTCCGGAGATAAAACGACGCGGTGTCGCAACGTAGGCAACGTCAGCCGGGCGACGTCGTCCGGGGTGGCGTAACCGCGACCTTCGAAGGCGGCGAGGACGCGGGCGCCTTGGACGAGCGCGAGACCGGCGCGCGGCGACGCTCCGAACGCAAGTCGCGGAAAATCGCGGGTTGCGCGGACGATCTTGGCGACGTATTCGAAGAGTTGCGGCGCGACGTAGACGCCGTCGACGAGCGCGGTCAACTCTAAAATTTCCTCGGCGGCGAGAACCGGTTCGATCGCGTCGAGCTTCGTTTTTAGGTCGACGTTTTTACCGTGCGCGACTAAAATTTTGAGTTCTTCCTCGGCGCTGGGGTAGTCGGCGACGAGTTTGAACATGAAGCGGTCGAGTTGCGCTTCGGGGAGGCGGTACGTGCCTTCGGACTCGATCGGGTTTTGCGTCGCGATCGTAAAGAACGGGCGCGGAAGGGGATGCGTTTGTCCGTCGATCGTCGCGGCGCCTTCTTGCGTCGCTTCGAGGAGCGCGGCGTGCGTCTTGGCGGGGGAGCGGTTGATTTCGTCGGCGAGGAGGATTTGCGTAAAGATCGGGCCGGGGCGGAAGGTGAATTCTTGTTCTTTCGCGTTGAAGACGAGCGCGCCGACGACGTCGGACGGCGTCAAGTCCGGCGTGAACTGAACGCGACCGAAGCGGCAGCCGAGCGCGCGTCCAAGCGCTTGCGCGAAAAGGGTTTTGCCGAGACCCGGGACGCTTTCGACGAGGACGTGTCCGCCGGAAAAAAGAGCGACGAGCGTTCCGACGACGAGCTCGCGTTGGCCGACGAACGCTTTTTCGATTTCGGCGACGAGGCGGCGATAGGCGTCGGCGAAGCGGCGCGTCGCGGCGTCGGCGAGGAGCGGTTGCGTCGGTTGCGTTGGCGGAATCGGTTGGGCCGGTTGCGCTGGCGGAATCGGTTGCGTCGGTTGCGTTGGCGGAATCGGTTGGGTCGGTTGCGTTGGCGGAATCGGTTGCGTCGGTTGGGGCGCGTCGGGGGCGACGCCGAACGTCGCGGCGTTCGGGTTGGGGGAAGCCGTCGGTTGGGCCGGTTGCGCCGGGGCGGCGTTGGGCGTTAATCGATTGTTGTTATTATTGAAAGAAAAACTCATCATCAAGCCTTATTGTTGGGCGCGATCGTGTAATCGACGCGAATATTGGGGCCGCGTCGAGCGGCGAACGTTGGGAACAAGGACGACCGTCGTTGGAAGACGGGAAAAATTTGCCGGTTTTGCCGCTTTTGCGGTAAAAAAACTATGTTGCCGGCGTCGCTTGGACGTCGGAAAGAGCGCTTGGGCGGTTTGCGAGGTTTGGGAAATTTTCGTAAAATTTTCTCAATAACGTTTCGCAAGGCGACCGACGCGCGTTCTTTCTTTATTTTAACGAAAAACGAGGAGAAATCAACATGACGGGAAAACGCGCGTCTTATTTCCGGGAGAAAAAACAAAAATTTTTCGCCGGCGTCGCGTCGCGGATTGCGAAACGGGCGCGCGTTGAGTCGGCGGAGGGCGTCGTCGGTTCGGCGGGTTGTTCGTTTGAGTCGTCGGAGGGCGTCGTCGGTTCGGCGGTTTGTCCGTTTGAGTCGTCGGGGGGCGTCGTCGGTTCGACGGTTTGTCCGTTTGAGTCGTCGGAGGGCGTCGTCGATTCGACGGTTTGTCCGTTTGAGTCGTCGGAGGGCGTCGTCGGTTCGGCGGTTTGTCCGTTTGAGTCGTCGGGG
>JAFTUJ010000427.1 GCA_017466305.1 Thermoguttaceae bacterium | reverse complement strand
CGACGTGATTCTTCCGCTCTTGACCGAAGCGCAATACGTCGACCGCGCCGAATCGTTCGCCGATATTTTCGCGTCGATTAAGTGCAACCGTCAAGCGCGCGGCGTCGCCGAAATGGCTTGGCAAGACTTGAACGCTCGGCTCCGCGGCGAACCGCTTTGGAAGACGCTCGGCGGCGAAAAGAAACCGCTGAAAGTCGGCTTGACGTTCGACCGTTTCATCGAAGAAGACGAATTTTTTAACGAGCTGAAACGAGCGACCGACGAAAATTTCGTCCGCCTGACGCTGAAAATCCGTCCCGGTTGGAACGTGCAAATTCTCAATTTCGCGCGGCTCGACACGCCGTCTTGGCTGCAGCTCCAAGTCGACGTGGAGGGCGGGCTCGACTTCGAAAAACACTCGGACACCTTGTTCCGCATGGACGATTTCTTCCTGAACTGCGTCGAGCAACCGTTGCCGGCGAAGGACTTCGTCGCGCACGCGATGCTGAAAGAATCGATGCGGACGCCGATTTGCTTGGACGAATCGATCGAGTCGCTTGAAGACGCGACGATGGCGTTCGACTTGGAGGCGTGCCGCGTCGTTTGCCTGAAACCGGGTCGCGTCGGCGGACACTGGGAAGCGCGCCGCGTCGCGGATTTCGCGGCGTCGAAGGAGATCGGCTGTTACGCCGGTTTCGACCTTCAGTCGTCGCTCGGTTACCGGCACTTGGCGGCGCTCGCGTCGACGTCGAACTTTGTTTTGCCGACCGACTATCAGCGCTTGGACGAAATTTTGGCGTTCGACCCGGTCGCTTCGTTGTCCGCAGTCGAGACGACGCCGACGCTCGACTCGGAAGCGCAAGAGCCGCCGCGTCCGTACCGCGCCGTCGAGCTTTGGGACGAGCCGGGGATCGGAGCCGATCCGGACTTGGAAGGCTTGGCGCCGTATATCCTCGACAAATTCGAGTGGACGCGTTAATTTAGGCAAGCCGCGCAAATCACGCAAGTTAAAACGCCGCGTTTGCTCGAACAATCCCGACAAACGCGGCGTTTTAGAAAAGTTGCGTCAACTTTAACGCCGCGACTTACCTCTAAACGCGACGCGTGTCCGTAAAGTGAAGCGAACGAAAATCGCGAAAATCGTCGCGCTCCCCCTTGTCGAAACGCCGAAACAAGTTAAAATGGTAACAATTGTCGAACGTTTTGAAACGCGTTTTTCCTATTGGTTCGCGCTTTACCGTTCCGACGACGCGCCCGTAGCTCAATTGGATAGAGCAGCGGACTTCTAATCCGCAGGTTGAGGGTTCGATTCCCCCCGGGCGTGCTTCCCTATAATTCCGAGATATTCCGCTTGTTGGCGAACATACTCGTACAAGCGTTCTTCCCCCTCTTTCGCCGCTTTTATAATCGCTAAAATTTTCTCGTATCCCCGTTCAAACGGCGTCGGTTCGTCTTCGTCGAAAAACGGGTCTTCCTCGTCGTAATCGCTTTCAGGAGCGTTAATTATGTTGCTTAACTCCTCTTCGATTAAATCCAAACACGACGGATAATTCCAAGTCGACGACGCGTTTTTCGACGCCGCTTTCTTGCCGAATGTCGCCCGGTCGTCGCCGTCAGCCCAAACGTTCGCCGTCGTCCCGTTCGCGCCGTTTTTCATTTGATCGGGGGCGTTTTGGGGGCAAAATCGGGGGCGCTTTGGGGCAAAATTTTCGTCAAGCCCCAACGGAGAGGCGCCGCCTTCCGCTTCTAGAATCGCGGCGATCGCTCGGCGTTCGTCTTCCTCGCGTTGCAAAAGGTAATGAATTTGGCGCACCTCTTCCGAGTTGCCGACCCAAGCGGACACGGTCATCTGGTCGACGCCCAAAACGACCAAATCGGTAATCAACGACGCGCGAAGATTGACGAAAATTTTAGGCCAGCCTTCGTCGCCCATTTTTTGAAGTCGTTTGCGAAACGTCGTTCCCATATTGCGACGTTGGCGCAATTTCGAAAAGACAAAACCTTCTTCCGTCGCGACCGTCGCCCGGAAACGCTCGAACTCGCGACGAACGCCCGTAAAGAGCGGAACGCGCCGCGCTCCCGTTTTCGTATCTTCGCAGATGTGAAGATAACCGGTTTCGAAGTCGAAACTCTCAAACGTCAAATCTTTGATTTCCGACGGCATACGCAACCCGGCGAACCGAGCCAACGCGACGGCGAAACGAAGTTCCGCGTCCTTCGGTTCGGTCAAACGCTCCAAAATCGCTTCAATTCGAGCCGCCGGAATGTACTTCTTCCGGCTCTCGTCGACGACTTTTCCGCCTTTAATATCGTCGAACGGGTTTTCTTGAATAAACTTTCCTTTCACCGCCTTTCGGAAAATTCCGCGATACGCTTTCAATTCGCGCGAAAACGTCGACTCCGAATTTCCGCAACCGCCTTCCGCAATCGGACGACGAAGCCAAGCGCAAAAACTTTCCGCGTCCAAAGGCGTAATTTGCGCGATTTCCGTATCCTTGGGGAAAAATCGGCAAAGTTTCCTAATAATTGTTTGGTCGTGATCTCGCGTTCGCTCTTTCAAATGAAGACGATTGCGGTTATAGAGGTCGCAAAGTTCGCCGAGCGTCAACGTCGAAACGCCTATTAAAGCCGGGTCGACCAAATCGGCCTTAACAAGTTTGCGCGCAATTTCCGGCGCGATTTTCGTTAAACGTTCGCACGTCGCCCCGTCCGGACGTTTTCCCAATTTTTTCGCGTTGACCAAACCTTCAATCAACACGCGCAAATCGTTAACGTCCTCGCGCGAATACTTATTTTTCGAAAATCTTAAATCTTTCGTTTTTCCGTTCATCTGAAAACGGATACGATAAGAATTTTCCACTTTGCAAAGCCAAGCCATAATTTACGCCTACGATACCCTAATCGTCTTTACCTCGATTCGGTTTTCTCTTCCTCCTCGCTTTCCTCTTCGTCGTCTTCACCGTAACGTTCTTGGCAAAATTCGCCTAATTTTTTAATTTGCTCTTGAACGAGTTTTTTATTATAGCAAAGCGCAAGCGTTTCGCCGAGCAAATCGGCGTCCGTTACCGCCTTTATCATTGCGATAATAGCTTCGGTATAACTTCTTCGATTTTCCGCCGGAATAAATTGAGTTCCACAATTTGTTTCTATAACATGCAAATAACCGCTTAAACACTCGTCGACGATTCGCGAAACGTTTTCCCGCTTTCCTGCGTCAACAAGCTTTTTTGCGCGTTTATACGAAACCGGGTCAATCGTTACAGAAATCGAAATTTTATTCTGTTTCTTCTTTGCCGTCATTTCTTTGGCTACTCGGCTTTTAATCGTTATCGTTCGGTTTTCCAATGCGCGAAGTTGCCCGTAGTCCTTATAATACCCGATAAAATCCTATACGTCAAGCGTCCCGGCTTCTAGACGCTAGATTTTTTCAAAAATCGTCCCAATCGAACAACGTCGCGGGCGGTCGACGCTTCCGGCGTATTGGCGGAGGGGGCGGCGGGTACAAGGGCGCGTCTTCGTCGTCCGATTCGTCGACCGGCAGACCGTTCAAATAGCGCGGCTTGCGTTCGGCGAAGCGGCGTCGATTTTCGGCGATAGTCGCCATATATTGCGCCATCTTGTCGCGAACGTCGAAAGGCTCCATTCCCGGTATCTCGACGAGCGAAAAGCGCTTCTTTATCTGTTGCCAGTTCATAACTTACTAAAACGGAACCGGCGAAGGAACGGGCGGCGTCAACGACGGAAGCCGCTTCGTCGGGTTCGAAACGACCGCCTCTTTCAGCCAATCCAAAACGCTCGACCGACCGCCGCCGCAATCGTCGAAGCCGAAACCGCCCGAAGCGTCCGCCAACTCGGCGAGCGAGTCCGACGACTCGACGTAAACGCCCTTTTCAAGCTCCGTCTTGCGCGCTCGGTAGTTCGCCTTCTTAAATATTTGCGGCAAATGAAGTTCCAATAACTCCGTTACATAACGCCACACCTTTTTAATATCCTTTTGATAGCCGAACTTTTTCGAAATCCAACTCGCCAAAACGCCGACCGCTTGCGAAACGAGTTCCTCCGGTTCGCATCGAACTATATTCGGGTCGCGACGTCCTCGCTCCTTTTTGTCGCCTTCGTCGACGTCGTTTTGTTCGTCGAAAACCGTTTTAAAGGCATAGGTTACGAGCTTCCAAACCGGGTGCGCCTTGTAACGCGTTTCGTTGCCTTTCGACGGTCGACAGTTCAGAATCCGGAACCAGCGCGTCGTCAAATAGTCGATTAAATCGGCTTCTTTCTCCTTTAAGTCTTGCACAGTATGGATTTCCACCGCTTTTAACGCCTTGCGTCTCAAACGATATTCGACGCGGGTTAAGTCGGAAAATTCGTTTTGAAACATCGAAAAAACCGCCGCCGTCTTCGCCGTATCTTGTTTAACTAGAAGCTCTTGCTGTTTGTCGTAAATGCAAATTTGCGTATCGCTTCCGGCGGTGAACGTTTCGACGCGACCGCCTTTTTCCTCCCACCTGCGACCGCGAGCCGACGCGACGCTTTGCCCGTTACGGATTGCCGCGAACAAAATTTGAGGGTCGACGGTTAACGTAACTTGCAAATCTACGCGGCTTACCTTAGAGCGTTCAATTTCGAAACCAATGTCGGTTAAGAGCTTTTCGACGCGTTCGACGACGGCGAAAAACTTCCGACCGTGCAGAACCGAGAAACAGAAATGAACGCGAACCGGTTGAATATCGCCCTTGGGGTTGTTATGGATTTGCAACGTAAGACCTTCGCCTTTAAGGATATAGGCGTAAGTGCAACCCTTGCCGCCGGAACCGCGCGGCCCGACGACGAACTTAACGCCGGCCAAGTCGATTGTCGCAACCGCTTCGCCTTCGCACTTTGTCGCTTGCTCTTTCAAAGCGGCAAGTCGCGGCTCCAAGTCGTTGGCGAACGCGTCGCCCGTTTCCGGGTCTTCGCCCCGCTTTCCGTAATAGCCGATTTCACATCCGCCGTCGTAACCGCCGTAATATTCGACGTTTGCGAGTCCGCCGAACTCCGTCCCCGCACGTGTCGCGGAACCGACGCGAGAAGGTTCGTCGGGGGTTGAGGGTTGGGAATCGGGGTTAATACGTGTGAAGGCCCCCCTGTTAGTTGTCGGGGGGCAAGAGCCGCCGACTCCCGGCGCGGTCGAACCCCCGCGAAGACGACTAACGCGCTCGCCGGGGGCCCCCGCCGCGCCGGTCTCGGAAGACAAATTTTGCATTCCGTCCAACAGGGAAGGCGCGACCGATTGCGGAAGCGCGAAAAGTTCGTCGAGCGCCGCCGATTCGTCCGGTTTAACGCAACCAATGCAAAACGGAGAGTTAGCGCGTTCGAAGTTTGCGTTCAACGCTTCAAAAATCTTATTGCCTTTTCTCATTATTTCACCTTTAAACTGATTTAAGCCTCTCGAAACTCTTTCCAATTCGCCCCGAAGGCGGCGCGGAGCGGTTCGGCGGTTCGCGCTTGCCGGTGTTCCGCTCCCTCGCCAACAACAGAGTGGGGCCACCTCCGTCTCCGTTTCGGTCTCCCGG
>JAFTUJ010000426.1 GCA_017466305.1 Thermoguttaceae bacterium | reverse complement strand
GCGACGACGAAAGCGGCGTCCCGGACGTCGAAACCGGCGGAACGATTCGCAAGGGCGCGCACACGACGGCGCTTCTCGCCGGGTCGCGAGCCGCGAGCGCTTATTGCAAACTCGATATTTCCGAGCGCAGCTATCACCGTTACGAGTTCAATTACGCCTACCGCGACCGCTTCATCGACGGCGGTTTGACGATTTCCGGAACGAGCCCGGATGGCAAACTCGTCGAAATCGTCGAGATCGAAGACCATCCTTGGTTCGTCGCGGCGCAATTTTTGCCGCAATACCAATCGAAGCCGACGAAGCCGCATCCGCTTTTCCGAGCGTTCGTCGCCGCCGCGGTTCGCCGTCGCAAAGGAATTTCGGAATGACGACGCGACGACGCTAAGTCGCTTGGTAAAACGATTTGTGAAACTTTGGAACTTCGGGCGGCGCGCGCCTTTCGACGACGCGTCGCCGTTCCTTTTTCTTATTAACGGACGAAAACGAGGGATTTACTGCAACTCAACGGCACACGATTTTTGATTTTCGGCGTCGCGAACAAAAAGAGCGTCGCTTACGCGGTCGCGAAGATTTTGACCGACGAGGGCTCGGAGTGCGTTTTCGTCGTGCAAAACGAAACGATTAAGGAACGGGCCGCGAAGCTCTTCCCCGGCGCCGCGTTTTTTACTTGCGACGTCGAGAAAGAGGAGGATATCGCCGCCCTGCGCGTCGCGGTCGGGGAAAAGTTCGACGCGTTCGACGGTTTGCTTCACTCGATCGCGTTCGCCGACTATTCCGAAGGAATGAAGCCGTTTCACGAGACGCCGAAGCGCGCGTTTCTGCAAGCGCTTGATATTTCTTGCTTTTCGTTGGTCGAGATCGCCCGCGCTTTCGCCGATATTTTGAAGCCGAACGCGTCGGTCGTCGCGATTTCGATTTCGACGACGCGAATGGCGAGCGAAAATTACGGGTACATGGCGCCGATCAAAGCCGCGCTCGACTCGTCGTTGGCGTTCCTGACGAAGTCGTTCTCGTCGTTCTCGCAAATCCGTTTCAACGCGGTCGCGCCGTCGCTCTTGAAGACGTCGGCGTCGGCGGGGATACCGGGTTATCTCGACTCGTATCTCTTTGCGGAACAAGCGATTCCGCGCAAGGAAGCGGTGCAGACGGACGAAGCGGCCGCGGCGGCGGTCTTCCTGTTGAGTCCGCGTTCGAGCGGAATCGCGGCGCAAAAGATCGTCGTCGACGCCGGGATGTCGACGAACTATTTCGACAAGGCGATCATCGACAAAGTCGTCCGCGACTAAGCGGGCGAAAAATCGACGCGGCGAGACGTTCGGCGAAAGCGGGCGGCTCGCCGTTTTTCTTTTAACAGCAAGAGTTAAGTTTTAAACGGAGCGAACGAAAGCGAAGGCGGAGGAAGGGAAATGACGGCGGAAAGAACGGAAAAAACGGGCGTTTCGGCGGCGCAAACGGAAATTCGGACGTATCGCGGGCGGCGCTTCGAATCGTCGTCGGCGGTCGAGGTTCGCGTTTCGGGCGGGAAAATCGTTTCGGTCGAGACGCTCGACGACGCCGGAACCGCTTGCGGCGTCGGAGTTTGCGACGCGGACGGTTGCGACGGCTTGCCGACGATCGCGCCGGGGCTTTTCGATATTCAAGTGAACGGCGCGGTCGGCGTCGAGCTTTCGTCGGCGGGTTTGACGGAGGACGGCGTCGTCGCGGTTCTCGAAAAGATGTTGCGCGACGGCGTTTTCCGTTGCTGTCCGACGCTGACGACGAACGCTCCGGAGACGATGATTAGCGCGGCGGCTCGGATCGCGTCGGCGTTGGAGAAGCGGCCCGACCTGCGCCCGACCGTTTGGGGGCTTCACCTCGAAGGCCCGTTCATCTCGACCGCCGAAGGGGCCGTCGGCGCGCACCCGAAACGCTTTTGCGTCCCGTATTCCCGCGAGCTGTTCGACCGAATCCAAGACGCTTGCGGCGGGCTGGTGAAGTTGGTAACGCTTTCGCCGGAGTACGAGGGCGCCGGGGAGTTCGTCCGCTTTTTGCGTTCCCGGGGCGTCGTCGTCGCCGTCGGACACACGAACGCGACCTGCGCGCAAATCGACGAAGCGGTTTCGGCGGGCGCGACCCTATCGACGCACCTGAGCAACGCGACGCGCCATTTGCTCCCGAAATGGGAAAACTACTTCTTTGGTCAACTTGCCGACGACCGTTTGACGGCGAGTTTAATCGTCGACGGCTTCCATATTTCGCCGCAACTCGTCCGCGCGATCGTTCGAACGAAAGGGCTCGACCGAATCGTTCTCATCAGCGACCAATCGCCCCTTTCCGGCTTCGCGCCCGGTCGTTACAAGACGGAGCTTTGCGAACTGGAAATCCAACCGAACGGGAAGGTTACGTTGGCCGGCGATGCGAATTTGCTCGCTTGCGCGTCGTTCCCGGTTTCGCATTGCGTCGCGAACGTCGCGTCGATCGAAGGGTTGACGTTGGCGCAAGTTTACCCGTCGGCGACGACGGTTCCGGCGCGCCTGCTCGGGGCCCCGCTCTTTAGCAACGTCGACGCAATCTCCGACGACGCAACGCTTTGCAAGAACGGCGAGAAAACGAGCGGCGTTCAAAACGTTGGCGCCGCCGCGAACGTCGATTGGCTCGAAGTCGGCGCGGACGCGGATTTCTTGCTCTTCCGGTTGGTTCCGGCGACGTTCGGCCCGCTCGGCGTCCTCGACGGCGCGTCGTTCCGAACCGGGCGTTTCGACTTCGAGCGAATCGTTTGGCGCGGTCGCGAAATCGTTTGAATTGGCGGCGCGAGCTGAAATTTCAGAACGTATTGGAGATATTGAAGCGTATTGGAAATAAGAAGAAAATGATTTGTTTTAATTGTAAAAGCGAAATCTTGCCGGGCGAACTGTTTTGCCGATGTTGCGGAGCAATAAACGCGCCCAACAGCAACGGCCCCGGTTTCTCGCAAGCGCAACAACAGAGCGGGGCGCAATACGCGCGGCAAACCCCAATTCAAGTCCCAAACCTTGCCGCGCCGCAGACGTTCAACGCGGAACAACCGGGATTTGGGGGCGTCGGTAATCAACAAACTTGTCGCATTATTATTAATCGAGCGAAACAATGGTTTGCGATTAACCCGAAAGTTAAGGTAACGGTCGACGGCGTCGTATACGCCGTTAGCGACGGCGAGTCGATGCAAATTTCGGTGGCGCCCGGAACGCATACCCTTACTTTTTCTTGCGGGTTTAGAACAAAGACGGTAAGTTATCGCGTCGACGCCGGAACGTTGCTCGTTAACTTTAAGTGGAATCGCATTTGGGGAACGATATGCGTTTGGGCGAGATTTATTTAGGGTAAGCGATTTTTTTAGGATAAGCGAACGGCGAAAATCGAAACGCGACAGCCGGCGCCGTCGCGTTTCGACCGGAAAGAAGCGGAACGAGAAGCGTCGGCGTTACTTTTCGCGGCGCGGTTTCGGCGTTTCGGTTCCTAAGTTGCCGTCGATTCGGACGTTTTTACAGTCGCTTTCGACGCGGACGGCGCCGGCGACGAAGTTGTCCGTAACGATGGCGCGCTTGGCGGAAGCCGAAATCTTCATTTGCGGTTTGTCCGTTTGGAAGTTGCAGCCGCGCACCATCACCGAGCCGCCGTCGACTTGCAGCGCCGGTTTGTTTTGATTCGCGCGGTCCCATTGGCAGAACTCGCAGTCGCTAAAACCGATCATACCGCGACCGTCGATTCGCGCGATCTGTTCGCAAGGGCCCCAAAACGCGCAGTTCGAGAAACGAACCGAGCCGAAATTCGTCTTGTCGACGACGACCATCGTCGGATTCTCGCCGTTCATCGCGACAAACTCGCCGTTCGTGATCAGGACGCCGAAAACCGCGCTTTGCTCGACGAGCACCGACGTGTGGCAGGCGTCCGCGCCGATTCCTAAAAAGTTGCCGTTGCAAAGGCCCGCGTCGCTCCCGCCGAACTTGTACCCGACCGAATAGCCGAAGCAGAACGTGTTCAGGACGTAATGCCAGTCGGTGCGGTTGAAAATGAACGCTTCGCCGTGCGTCTTTTGCCAATCGAAAAGTTTCGGCTTCATGCTCCACCAAGGATTGAAGTGGACGTTCTCAATCCGCCCAATGTCGTAGATTTTGTCGACGAAAATCCCGCGGCGCAACGGTTGCCCGTGAACGTTGCGGATAAGAGCGCGTTCGTTTCGCGACGCGTCGATTCCGTTGTACGGGTTCAAAAGTTCGACGTCGACGACCGCCGGGTTCTTGCCGCGCATCTCGATCGCCCAAGGATAAGCGACCGGAACGTCGTCTTCTTTTTGGTCGGGCCAATAGAGAACGACGCCTTGCAAAACGCTGTTGGTGTTGAGTTTAATGAAGGCCGGCGCGTCTTCCGTTCCGGCGTTGCCGACGACTTGGAACGTCGCGCCGTCGTCGGTCGGGCGGGGAAGACCGCGGTCGCGGCAGCCGTTGTGCGCGGTAACGGAGTTCCAAGGGCCGCGGAGCGTCGCGCTTTGCGGGATTTCGAGCGAGCCTTCGAAGCGGTATTGGCCCGGCGGAACGACGACCGTGCCGCCGTTTTGCCCGAGCGAGTCGAGCGCCGCTTGGAACGCTTTCGTTTCGTCCGTTTTGCCGTCGCCGATCGCGCCGAACGCCTTCACGTTGACGACGAACTCGGAACCGGGCGCCGGAACCGAAATCGACGCGGTCTTAACGTCGTCGCCAAACGCCGTCGAGGCCTGCGGAAGAGCGCCCGACGCGTTGGAGCCGTCGCGGAAAACTCCTTGCGGCGGTTGCGCGAACGCGGCGCCGACGCCGGTTAAAGCGAGAAGAGCGGGAAGAGCGAGAACCGTCGCGGCGGTTCGGAAACGGAAACGTTGCGATTTCATCGGTTGAGCGATTCTTTCTAACGCGGCGAACCGCGTCGCGGAGGGTGAAGTCGCGCCGAGTATTAGACGAACTTATAATAAGCGTCGCTAATTTTGTCTCGGCGTCGAATAAGAAGGAGGAATTATAAGAAACGCTTATAACGGGCGCGTTTCGGCGTTTTCCGACGTCGCCGTCATTATACCCGAAACGCGGCGCGATTGCAAACGGTCGACGGGAAAAAGAGCGAGAAAAAAAGAGCCGAAGGGGCAAAGAAGGGAAAACGCGGCGAAAAACGGCAAAGAGGAAAAGGGAAGGAAGGGGAAAAGGGACGAAAAAAAGCCGACGAACGCGGGAACGTCGTCGGCTCGAACGAGGAAAACGCGGTCTTGCAAAACGCTTAACTCTTGCGGCGCGGACGGTTGCGCTCGTACATCGTTTCGATGCGGCCCCGAACCAACGCGTTGATTTCGTCGGCGGAGAGACCGGCGTATTCCTCCGGCGGAATCGGCGCGCCGTACTCGACGACGATGCGCGGGCCGAAAAGCGTCGGGTATTTTTTCGTGCGCGGGAAAACCTCGAACGCGCCGGAAATCGCGATCGGAACGAGCGTCGCTTTGGCTTTGCTCGCGATGTTCGCGTAACCGGTCGTGAACTCGCAAAGCTCGCCGTCGAAGCTGCGCTGCCCTTCCGGGAAAATGAGGATCGCCTCGCCGTTTTTGAGGCGGCGCATCGTCTCCTTAATTCCTTGGTAGCCAAGGCCTTCCGTTTCGAGCGGAATCGTGTCGATCGACGAAATCAGCGCCGCGAACAACTTCGACTTGAAAAGCGACTTGCGCGCCAAACAGCTCGTAACGCCGTAATAACCGCAACCGATCGCCGGCGGGTCGAAGAAACTTTGGTGGTTCGCGACCATCATCGTCGGGCCGGAGCGCGGGATGTTGCGAGCGCCGATATGTTTGATGCGGAAAAACGTCTTGAAAAA
The DNA here is from genome assembly GCA_017466305.1 of Thermoguttaceae bacterium. Taxonomy (GTDB): domain Bacteria; phylum Planctomycetota; class Planctomycetia; order Pirellulales; family Thermoguttaceae; genus RUG369. The sequence goes on along the minus strand of JAFTUJ010000426.1, from coordinate 3,085 downwards.
GACGTAAACCGAGAACTGACAAAGGTAAACCCAAGCGACGTGCCGCAACGAACGGCGGTTTTTCGACGACGAGGCGCCCTTTGACGGCGCGGGCGATTTCGACGGTTCGGACATAACGGCGACTCTTTGAATTTTTCGATAACGGGAACGAGAAACAAAGCGGGCGGCGCGGACGTTTACTTTTTCGGACGGCGAATCCGTTCGAAGATTTCCGTAACGCGTTTAACGACAAGGTCGTTGATTTCGTCGGCGGAAAGACCGGCGTAGTCGGCGGGCAAAATCGGCTCGCCGTATTCGACCCGAACGCGCGGCTTGAAGAACGACGGGAACTTTTGCGTTCGCGGGAACGCTTCGAACGCTCCGGCGATCGCGACCGGAACGAGCGTCGCGTTCGCTTTGACCGCGAGACTCGCGTAACCGGACGTGAACGGCGCGATTTCGCCGTCGTAACAACGTTGACCCTCCGGGAAGATGAGGACGGCTTCGTCGTTTTTGAGGCGGCGAATCGTTTCCTTAATTCCTTGGTAACCAAGACCTTGCGTTTCGAGCGGAATCGCGTCGACCGAGTCGATCAGCCAACCGAACGGCTTGAACTTGAAGAGCGTTTTGCGCGCCAAATAGTTCGTCATGCGGAAATAACCGCAACCGACCGCCGGAGGGTCGAGGAAACTTTGATGGTTCGCGACCAATAGCGTCGGGCCCGAGCGCGGAACGTATTTTGCGTTCGTATATTTGATTCGGAAGAAAATTTTCAAACCGAGGTAAAGGCAGCCTTGGCAAAAGTGATACCAACAGGCGTGTTTTTTCGAAACGACGCGCTTTTTCGACGAACGTTGCGCGGCGGATTTTTTCGGTTCGGACGGAGCGGGCGAGGGCGCTTCGGACATGGGCGGGCGACTTCTTTGATTTTAAGTTAATTGAAACGGAAACGCGGCGAACGGCGGCGAACCGTCGCGCAAGAAATAGCCGAAAACGCCGCGTCGACGGGGAAACGTCGGCGGCGTTTTCGACGGATTCAACGGAAAAGGACGGCGAAGCGTCGGCGAAACCGGCGTTACTTCGTCGCGTCCGGGCCCCAGTAAACCGACGTTTCGATCTTGCCGGACGCCGGGAACATGTCGCGTTCCTTCAAACGAGCGGCGAGTTCCGTCGCGCTGTTGGCGAAGAGCGGCGAAATTTCGACTTCGACGCCGTCCGCGACTTCGACGCCGATATTCTTGAGCCAACGGCGGTAAAGGCCGGTCATGTGTTCGCGAACCGTTTTCGGCGTGTCTTTCGCTTCGCGCGGGTGGTTCTTGAGCGGGCCGAAGTTCGTTTCCTCTTCGATCTCGACGACGATCGGGTTTTTCGCGAGCGGGAGAAGGTCGAAAATGAACTTTTCGTATTTAATGGCGTTCGTCCCTTCCGGCTTGATTTTGACGCCGAAGAGGGGCGCGCCGTTTTCGTCCTTCGCGTCGCGGTCGAGGACGACGTGCGGAATCTTCTTTTTCGCCAAGTGGAACGGGAGCGAACTCGAGTACGACGCGTTCTTTTGGAGCAGGTCGAGGTTCATCATGTGAACGGCGATCGAACCGGCCCAAATCGCGAGGGAACCGTCCGGTTTGCGGCGCTCGCCCGCGGAGTCCGGGAGGTCGCTGTATTCGATGACGTAAAGTTTGCCGTCGACCATCACCATGTTGCCGACGCGGTCTTTCGGGTTTTGCTTGCGAATCACTTGCGTCGCGAACTCGGAGCCGCTCAAGACGTGGTAGCCGATGAATTCCGGGCTGCAAATGTCGACGATCGGGTTGTCGATTTGGAAGTAGAAAATTTCCTCGACGCCGCGGTTTTTCAGCTCCGTCAAAATCCCTTGTTCGCGAACCGTCGGGAGGGGCGACTCCGGTTGCGGCGAGTTGATCGCGGCGAGCATCCCGCCGTGACCGTCCGGACTGCGGGCGATTTGGCCCTTGTCGGCGAGCAACACTTTGCCGCTGTCGAAGTCGACCGACGGCATGGTGCCTTGGCAGAAGATGAGAACGTCGTCGGCGGCGAGACCGAAGTTGTCGTTTTCTTTGAAGAACGCGACCGTTTCGGCGTGCGTCGCGGGGCTCGTTTGAATGCAGAACGGGATGCGCGTTCCGTATTTCGCCGCCATCGCGCGGATGCGTTCGACGTGAATTTGGAAGAGCGTCGCCTCGGAGATCGGGCCGATCGGGTAAATCCCCTTGGCGTGGTGGAAGTCGAGGCGCGTTCCTTGACCGCCGGCGACGACGACGATCGCGACTTTGCCGGCGCGGAGGTATTCTTCGCCCTTGGCGACCGCTTCGAGCGGCGTAATTTCGTCGCCGGTTTTGACGACGGACGCGGCGGGGGATTTCGGGAACGGCGAGTCGGCGGCGCCGTCGAAGTCGCGCAAATCGCTCAATTTGAACGCGGTCGGTTCTTCGGCGCGGTCGGCCAACGCGGCGGCGGCCGGCGGGTCGAAGCGGTGTTCGAAGAGGCGGTCGAGTTCGGCGAAGTCGATCTTTTCAATCTGTTCGCGCAACGAGTTTTGCTCGTCGGCGGTCAGCTCGTCCCAAAAGGTTAAAACTTGTTCTTGACCGAACGGAGCGAGGCGTTGGAGAAGCGATTCTCGGACGGACATGCGGTTTCCTTTATCGTTGCGAGCGGGAGAGCGCGGCGACCGAAACGACGGCGCGACGCTTTCCCGCTCTTTGACGTTTCAACTTTCTTTCCTTATTTTAATTAACGTCGATTTTTTTTCAAGGGCGGGGCGTTTTTTTCTCTCCGCGTCCGGCGGATTCGGAATAACCGGCGCGACCGTCGCGTTCAAACCGAGGAACGACGCGACGTTAAACTTTGCGGGTTGCGCGGGCGAGTGAGAAAAGACGCCGGATTTCGCGATTGTCGGAGGAACGCCGCGTCGAAGCGGAAAAAAAGGGCGGCGTTTTTAACTTGTGACGGTAGACAAAATGGACGAAATAAGTAATAATAGGACAAGGCGACGTTCCGACGTCGTCGATTAGCGAACTTTTTACGAAGCGACGGCGCGTCTTTTTTCCGCTCGGCTCGAACGAAGCGGGAGCGGAGCGCGACGTTTGCGCGG
>JAFTUJ010000425.1 GCA_017466305.1 Thermoguttaceae bacterium | reverse complement strand
GCGTGTCCCTGCGTCAGTTCGCCGCGACGCACCGACGACTGAATCTCTTCCGGCAAGTCGAGCAATCGCAATAGGTTCGAAACGGTCGAGCGGTCGAGGTCGAGCCGCTTGGCGAGTTCGTCGTGCGTCCCGCCGTATTGGTCGAGGTAATTGCGGAACGCGACGGCTTTTTCGCTCGCGTTTAAGTCTTTGAGTTGAATGTTTTCCGTCACCGCGAGTTCGGCGGTCGTTCGGTCGTCGACGTAGAGCAAACAGGCCGGGACGTTCGTCCAACCGGCGAGTTTCGCGGCGCGGTAACGGCGTTCCCCGGCGACGATCTCGAAGCGTTCGCCCTTGCGGCGCAAGACGATCGGTTGAATCATCCCGTGTCGCTTGACGCTGGCGGCGAGTTCCTCCATTTCCGCTTGGTCGAAGTCGACGCGCGGCTGGAACGGGTTGCGGTCGATCAGGTCGAGCGGAACTTCGGAGGCGGCGCGCCCGGCGGCGAAGGCGTCGACGACGCGTTCTTTTTCGTCTTCGGCGGCGTCGACGGCGGTTCGCGTCGCGCTCGGGGTCGGTTTCGGCGCGACGGTCGCGGTCGGGAACGGGACGGTCGCCGGAGCGTCGGAAACGGCGGCGTCGAGGGCGCTTAACGTCGTTTCGGCGGGCGCGGAGGCGGCGGAAGTCGCGGCGTTCGAAGCGTTGACCTTGGCGTTGGCGTTGGCGTTCGAAGCGTTGGCGGGCGAGGCGACGTCGGCCGCGGCGGTCGAACCGAACTCCGACGCGTCGACGGCGACCGATTGCGCGACCGCGACCTTGCCTAAAAGGGATTCGAGCCCTCGACCTAAGCGTTTTTCTTTAGACACGTTCCAAAACCTCCATACAAAGTTCGATATAAGCGCGCGCTCCTCGCGAACGGGGCGCGTAGTCGACGATCGATTTTCCGTGGCTCGGCGCTTCGCTGACGGCGACGTCGCGAGGTATCGTCGTTTTGAAGACGATTTCGCCGAAAAATTCGCGCACTTCTTGCTCGACTTCCCGCGTCAGTTCCAAACCGGGGTCGCACATCGTCAGCGCGACGCCGCCGTATTGGAGCGCGGCGCCGGGACGTCGCATCGCCTCGCCGATGACTTCGATCATTTGGACGAGCCCCTCCATCGCGAAATATTCGCATTGGATCGGCGTCAGCACTTCCGTCGACCAAGCGAGCGCGGCGCGAGTCAGCGGCCCAAGGGACGGCGGACAGTCGATGAGGACGAAGTCGTATCCTTGCGTTTCGCGGGCGAGTTGGCGCGTCATCCGTTGAAAGCGATTCGGGTCGTCCGCGGCGGCCAAGCGCTCGACGTCGCCGAAACGACGGCAGCCGGGGAGAACGTCGAGAAGCGGCGTCGAAGCGCGGAGCGTTTCGCGAATCGGCGTTCCGAGGACGAGCGGGTGTCGCGGCGTCGGGTCGAAACCGAGGCCGCTCGTCGCGTTGCACTGCGGGTCGAGATCGATCAGCAGCGTTCGGGAACCGGCGCGCGCGAACCCGGCGGCGAGGGAAATCGCCGTCGTCGTTTTGCCGACTCCGCCTTTTTGGTTGGCGACGCTGATAACTCGAACCATTGCGTAAAACCGATTTGAAAACGATAAGTAATAGTTGACGCTTTATTTGAAAAAGACGACGGAAACGACGTCGCGTTGCGAAAACGTCGGCGACGGCGCGCCGATTTTGCTTTCTCGGGGGAGTATAACAGGAACCGGCGTTTGACGGAACGGCAATTTCTAAATTTTTTTCGGAAACGAAGCGTCGGGGGAAGGGAAGCGGGGGCCGTCGAGCGTTTGGGGGGCGACGTTTGAACGCGAAAAAAAAGAGGGGCCCTTTTCGCCGCGTCGGGCGTTTGGCGACGCGCCGGAGAAAGTCGCGTTTTCAAGGAAAGAAAACTTGACGCGGCGGCGTTTCTTCCTTATACTATAGGCGTTTTATCGTCGATTCGAGCGTTAAAGTCGGCCGCGTTGCCGCAAACGATCGGATTGTTAAAGTTGAAATAATTATTGCAACCGCTAAAATCGGCGCAAGCGGTCGAAACGGCGGGGAATTTTGGTCGATATGGACGGAAAACGCTCGCCGCGCTCGATTTTTGAATCGAGTTTGGAAATCAAATGTCTTTTCTTTTTCGGCGTCGCGCTGGCGATCGTTATTTTGATTAGCGTTCTTCTTTATTATAAAGCGACAAAATCGCAGGTCGAAGCGCAAAATCCCTTGATGGGGAAATTGTTGAGCGAACGCGAATTTTTGTTGATGCATATCAAAGGTTTGACGTCCGAAAAAGCGAAAGGCGGCGTGGGCGACGGTTCCGATTTGAACGATTTTATCGATTCGATGGCTTCGTTGAGCGAAGAAATCGGCGGTCAGACGGAACGCGCTCGATTTGAGACGCGGCTTATTCGGATGCGAAGCGGTTCGGCGGCGAGCGGTTCCGCCGGTTCCGCCGGTTCCGTCGGTTCGATTGATTCGAGTGATTCGAGGGATTTAAACGATAGCGTCGATTTTTTCGATTCTCCGGACGGGCCGCGAGACGAGTTTGAACGCAAGTTGATCGACGAACTCTTGGCGGTCGCGCCGAACGAAGGGGACGCCGGCCAAAATCGCGCGATCGAGCGAACGGACGAGGACGGGCGGTATCATTATTATCAGCCGCTGCGGATCGACCGTTCCTGTTGGAACTGTCATCGCGAAATTATGGGGGACGCGTCGATCGATTTGGGCGCGCCGCTCGGCGTCGTGCAGGTAACGATTCCGGAACCGCCGGCGAATAAGGAGCGGGCGCGGCTTTGGACGCTGCTTTTGGGGGGCGCCATCGTCGTCGCTTTTTTGGGGCTGATCGCGTTTTACGTCGTCATTCGCTTGGCGATCGTGAAGCCGTTGCGCAGTTTGCGCGAAGTCAGCGAGGCGATCGGGCGCGGCGACGTGTCGAAACGGGTGGAGCTGCGAACCGGCGACGAGTTCGAAGCGCTCGGCGCGGCGTTCAACCGAATGATGAAGTTTTTGGTGGCGACGCAAGAAAAGTTAAGGTCGCTTAACTCCGAATTGGAGAAAAACGTCGACGAATTAGCGCAGGCTAACTTGCAGCTTTACGAGATGAACCGCGTTAAGTCGGACTTTATGGCGACGATGAGTCATGAGCTTCGAACGCCGCTCAACAGCATTCTCGGGTTCAGCGACGTGTTGAGTTCGATTCAAACGCTCGACGAGAAACAAAAGCGTTACGTCAATAATATTAATAAGTCGGGGAGAGCGTTGTTGAATATGATTAATAACGTTCTCGACTTAGCGCGCGTCGACGCCGGACGTCTTCAAGCGCAGTTGAGCGAGTTTCGCGTCGAAGCGGTCGTTTTGGCGCAGTGCGATATGGCGAAACCGCTTGTCGACAAGAAGAATCTTGAGTTGACGACGCGTTTTGCGGAAAATTTGCCGCCGATGCGTCAGGACGAGGCGCGAATTCAACAAATTTTGAACAATTTGCTGTCGAACGCGATCAAATTTACTCCGGAGGGCGGGCGGATTCAGGTCGAGATCGACCGGACGTTCCGGGCTCCGCTCTATCCGCGAGCGTTTGGCGGCGGAGCGAACGAACCGATACCGTTCTTGGAAATGAAGGTGATCGACTCCGGCGTCGGGGTCGCGTTGGAAGATCGGCAAATCATTTTCGAGAAATTCCGGCAAGGGAAGAGCGCGACCGAAGGGAATATGATGACGCGCGAATATTCCGGGAGCGGACTCGGGTTGTCGATCGTCAAAGAACTTTGCAAACTCCTTGAAGGCGAGGTAACGTTGGAAAGCCAACCGGGGTTCGGGAGCGTCTTCATCGTTTCGCTTCCTTGGGAACTGAATTTGTCGGTTTTAGCGGAATCGCCGATTAAAGCGGAAATCGATTCCTTTACTAAAGCGGGCGTCGGGCGGAAAACCGGAACGCATTCGCTCGAAGAAAAATAACGTCGACATAAGAAAAAGGGCGCGCCGCGGACGGGCGCCGTTTGGTCGAATCGAGCGAAAGACGTTTCCTTAGGGAAGCGTCTTTTTTTGGGGAAGTAAATTTGGGGAAAGTAAAATAGGCGGGGAGGGAAAAATAGCGAATCGAGGACGACGGGGGAAAGAACTCGCTCGCTTCCCGGGCGATAAAAGTCGCGGGACGGGCGGAGGGAATGCGTCGAAACGGGCTTTGGCTTATCTTGAAAACGACAAGAAAAATTAAGGGAAAATTTTAACCGAAAAATAAGGACGCGAACCGAAAAATAAGGACGAGCGCGAGTTGGGGCGCCGCGCCGATGGGCGGGGAGCCGCCGCGAAGGCGAAAAGTCGGGAAAAAATGCAATCGTTTCCGCGTTCCTCCTTGACTTTTTCGCCTTTTGCGATATTATAAGCGGTAAAATTGCGTTTTTTCCGTCGCAAGGCCGCCGAGCGCGGCGCGCGTCGACCGACGTCGACGTTCCGCAAAGCGCGTCGCGGCGGAAAGATAGCGCGCCGAAATAATCGTTAAAGTTGGAAAAACCTTGCGGCGTCGCTTGAAAAAAGAGCGACGTATTTGACAAAGATTCGGTTTTTACGTTTGACTTTGCGCAATTTTAAAATTATAATAGACGCGGCGCCTAGAGTTTTAAGCTCGCGTCGTTTGGCATAAAGCGGCGTCGACGGTTCGAAACGAGGAACCGCGACGCGATAACGTTCGTTTGTTGAAAGTAACGGTATGAATCCCGAAGAAGTGTTGCGTATTGTCGAACAAATCCACCTTGCGCGCAAAATCGACAAAGAAACCGTTTTTGTCGGCGTCGAACAAGCGCTTGTGATCGCGGCGCGCAAACATAGCGACGCCGGCGACGACGCGAACGTCGAAGTCTATATCGATCGTCAAACGGGCGAAATTAACGCGTATCGGGACAACGTGCCGCTGACGCCGGAGGAAATCGCCGAACGAATCGGCGCGCAAACCGCCAAACAGGTCATTATCCAAAAAATTCGCGACGCCGAACGCGACGCGATTTACGACGAATACGCTCCGCAAGTCGACCAGCTTATCGTCGGGAAAGTGCATCGCAACGAAGGCGGCGCGACGTTGGTAACGCTGCCGAACGTCGAAGCGATTTTGCCGCACTCCGAAAAGATCCCGGGCGAAACGTTGCGTCCCGGCGCCCGCGCTCGTTTCTTGATCGTCGAAGCGCGCAAGGCCGGGTCGAAGGTGAAGGTGATTTTGAGCCGTTCGCGTCCCCTTATGGTTCGCCGCCTCTTCGAGCAAGAAGTGCCGGAAATCGCCGAGGGCGTCGTCGAAATTAAAGAAGTGAGCCGCGAGCCCGGTCATCGCGCGAAGATCGCCGTCGCGTCGAACGATCCGCGAATCGACTTGGTCGGCGCCTGCGTCGGCGTCCGCGGCGCGCGCAGCCGCAACGTTACCGAAGAGCTTAACGGCGAACGCGTCGACGTCGTTCCGTGGAGCGACGACCCGGCGCCATTCATTCTCTCGGCGTTGAAACCCGCCGCCGTCGACGAGGTCATTTTGTGCCCGATGTTGGGGCGCGCGATCGTTCTCGTTCAGCGCGATCAACGTTCGTTGGCGATCGGACGTCGCGGACAAAACGTTCGCTTGGCCAGCAAGCTTTGCGGTTGGGACGTCGATATTATGACGCGCGACGAACTGGACGAAATGCTCGCGAAAGCGATGGAAGCGTTCGTGCAGATCGAAGGCGTTACCCGCGAGTTGGCCGACCAGCTCGTCGGCGAAGGCGTTTTGTCGTACGACGACCTCTCGATCGTCGAAACCGACGACTTGGTCGAGTTGGGCGGCTTGACGGAAGAACAAGCGCTCGCGATCGCCGACGAAGCGGAACGGCGCGCCGAAGCCGCCGACGATTTGGCGCGCGTCGACGGCGTGTCGCGCGAAATGGCCGAACGCTTGGTCGGCGGCGGCGTTTCGTCGTACGAAGAGTTGGCGACCGCGTCGGTCGATAAATTGGTCGAGTCGGTCGGCGTTTCCGAAGAGGAAGCGCAAAACGTCGTCGCCGTGGTGAAGCGTCGCGGCGACGCTTTGATCGAACTTGGTAAAATTAAGGGCGTTACGCCCGAGTTGGCCGAGCGTTTGGTTGGTCAAGGGATTGCGTCGTATCGCGACTTGGCGGCCGCCGTCGTCGATAAATTGGCGCGAAAACTTGGAATTTTGCGCGAAGAAACGCAAATGATCGTCGACGAAGCGAAGCGTCGTTGCGAAGCGATGGACGCGGCTAAACCGAGCGTCGCGCAAGAAGACTCCGGCGTCGCGACGGAAGGCGGCGAAGCGTAATCCTCTTGGACGCGAGAATATAACGAACGCGTCGACGCGGCGCGTTCGTTCTTCGACGGCAATGTTGCCGTCGCGTTAAATGAAAAACGTTTGAAAAGTGGAAAGTTTTAAGGGTTTTAAGGGTTTTAGAGCGCGTGTTCGGCGTTCGCAACGCGGCGTGTCGTCTGTTTGTTCGAAATTTGTATCGACAAACCTTCCTCGGTAATTTGAAATTTTATTCGCAAGTTAAGACGGCGCGCGCGTCGTCGGGCGGAGAACTTTGGCGAGTATCCAGTTGAGAAAAGAGTAACGTACATTGTCGATTCGAATTTACGCGTTGGCTAAACAGCTCAAAAAAGAGAGTAAAGAACTGGTCGAAATCTGCAAGAAATTAGGATTCGACGGCAAAGGATCTCCTTTGGCCAGTTTGACCGACGAAGAAACTAAAATTGTCGTCGATTATTTCAAAAAATCCGACGTCGCGCCGTCGCAACCGACCTCTCAGTCTTTTATGGAGGAAACGGAGAGCGCTCCGATGCGTAAACCGCCCGTTCTTTCGCCTCCGACCGGTAAAGTGCCCGTGTTGCGCCCCGCCCGCACTCCGCGCTTGCCCGATTTGGCGCGTCTGAAGACGGAGACCGTCGAAGTTGTTTCCGAGACGTCGCAGCCCGAGGTTTCCGCCGCGTCCGCTGAAACGAACGTCGTCGAAACGTCGACCGAACCGGTCGCCGCGACCGCCGAAACGAACGTCGTCGAAACGCCGACCGAACCGGTCGCCGCGTCCGCCGAAACGAACGTCGTCGAAACGCCGACCGAATCGGTCGCCGCGTCCGCCGAAACGAACGTCGCCGAAACGAGCGTCGTCGAAACGCCGGTAGAAAAGAAAGAAGACGCCGTCGCTGACGCGTCCGAAGAAAGTAAAAAAGAGGACGAAGCGAACGCCGCGACCGTAAAGCCGGTTGCGAAACCCGCCGTCGTCGAAAAGAAACAACCCCTGCGCGACGCGATCGAACGTCGCGATTCTCAACGAAAACCGCGCGAACGCGACGCCGCCCGTCGCGACGTTAAGCCGATCGATTCGCGCCCGATTCGCCCAATCCCTCCCATTATGGCGCAACAAGACTCTCGAATGCAAGCCCTCGAAGAGATGAAGCGACCGCCGATGATCACTCCGCCGCACGGAGATCGGATGCGCGTTTTTGAACAACCGAGGAAGACGAAAAAAGACGACGCCGGCGCGGGTTCCCGCCCGAACGCTCCTAAACCGGGCGTTACTATTCACCTCGCGCCGCTCCCGCCGCAAGCTCCGAAACCGGTTAAAAAGGCGACGAAAGAGCCCGCTCCGCAAAAACCGGAAATGCGGCTTCCGCCGGAAGTTATTCGCGCCGCCGCTCGCGGAACGCAACCTTTGGCCAAGCATCTTCTCGAACAAGAAGAACGTCGCCAAAACGAACTCGCGTCGAAAACGAAAGACGGTAAAGACGCGCGTAAAAACGGCGACGCGCCGTCGCGAGGACGCGACGACCGCAAAGGCGGAGACGCGCGCAAAGGCGGTTTCGGCGAACAAAGCGGCTCCGATTTCGGCTCGTCGAAAAATCGCGGCAAAGGCAAAGGCGGCAAAGATCGCGGCGAAACCGAAGGGCGCGCCGATATGCGCAACTCGACGCGTCGCGGCGGCAATCAGCGTTTTCGCGACGACGACGACGCGTATCGCCCGATGCGCTCGAAGGGGAACCGTAAAGATAAGGGCGCCGCGTCCGCGGTTACGGCCCCGCGTCACGGAGACGTCGTGATTGAAACGCCTTGCACCGTAAAACACTTCGCCGAAACGACCGGGATTTCCGTCGCCGTCGTCATTAAGAAATTGATGGAACTCGGCTACATGTTTACCTTGAACCCTTCGT
>JAFTUJ010000048.1 GCA_017466305.1 Thermoguttaceae bacterium | reverse complement strand
GACCTGGCCAAAGGCGCGGCGAACTGGAGTCAAAAAGCGGCCTTTCTCGCGGCGAACGTCTCCCGAACTCACACGCCGGGAACGCTTTACAACCGCGACGGTTTTAAAATCGAAATCATCGATTACGCGACGATTTACGACTTCGCGCCGGTCGAACCGCTCGCCGCGACGCTGACGCTCAAAAAACCGGACGGCAAAACGACCGTTGAAAAACTCGAACTCGCGTTCCCGAACGACGCGACGCCGCCGACCGACGCGCTTTCCGCTTCGCGACGCGCCGTTCGTCAAACGCTAACCGACGGCGTTCGCGTTGTTTACATGTTGGCCGACTCGAACGCGGAGGCCGCCGCGTTCTTAAAAAACGTCCCGACCAAAGACGCGACGTCCGCCGACGCCTCGCGCCCATCCGACGCGTCGGAAAGCGTTGCGCCGCAAAGCGTTAATAAGAACGACGTCGTCGTTCTCTCGGTCGACGGCGAACGTTTCCAAATCCGCCTAACCGACTTGGCGCCCTTGGCTTATTCCGGCTCGACCGACGAACAGCGCGCGTCCCTCGAAACGCAACAAGCGGAAATCAAGCGTCGACTTGACTTAGAACGCAAACGCGAAGACGCGACGCCGGATAACGCCGCCGAACTCAAACCGTTGCAAACCGTTAAACGAGAAGATTTGGAGCGCAACGCCGCCGAACTTAGCGAACTCCTTCGTTCGACGAACGAACTCCTCGCCGCCTCCGCCGACAAAGAAAACGGCGGCGCGACGGACGACTCGGCCCTCGTCGAAGCGCGTCAAAAATATTCGCAACTCCGTCTCCTGAATTACCTTGCGTCGGCTTGGGCGCAGCTCGAAAGCGGAACGGCGACCTCGAAGGAATTTTGCGAAACGCTCGAAAAGATGCTTAACGACACGACGTCGCGCTTAACCGAACTCGACCGTCTTGACGCCGCGTCGCGGTTGGGCGAAACCGGTTGGCGAATCGTCGGTTTCGAGACGTCGCCGACGCTCGTTTCAAACGTCGACGAATTGCAAGGCTGGACGGCGTTGATCCAACTCGAATCGCCGCAAGGAGATAAGTGCGAAGCGACGCTCTATTCGGAACTCGCCGAGCGGAATCGTTATCCGGAAAACGGTCGCGTTTTCGGCGCTCTTTGGCTCGACCGCTTCGAAGGTTCGGACTCCGAATACGGTCGCCCTTGGAATCCCGCGCTTTCCAAGCCGAAACTCGAGTTGGCGCAGACGCCGGACGGGGCCCTTTACTACCGCTATAACAACGGTTTAAACGAATTTCAAACGGGCCGACTCGAAACGAAAACGCTCGACGCGGCGCTTCAAACCGTCGCCGTCGAGCAAATCGCGCTAACCGACGTCGCGACTCCCGCCGATTCGACGGTTCCGACGGCGTTTTCGGTTGAAAAAGTCGCGTTGCAAACCGAGTTGGGATACCGCTTTACGCCGGGCGCGTTCGAGCAAGAAAAGGCGAACGAATTTTACGGAACGGCCAAAATCCGCGTTACCCTCGACGACGCGATCGAAACGTTTTGGATTCGTTCGATTCCGCTCGAAAGCGTTTCGGAAGAACAACTTAACTACTTAACAAAGCGCGTCGTTTCGTCGAAACGCGCCGCGACGATTCGCTTGACCGACCGCGAACTCGACCTCGGCGTCGCGCTTTTCGTCAAAAAATTCACTCCGGTTTACGAGCCCGGTTCGACGACCGCCGCGTCGTTTTCAAGTTTAGTTCGCGTTCTCCCGCAAGGACTTAGCGCGGAAGAACAAGCCGCCGAACTCGCGAAAAACGCCGACGCCGACGTCCTCATTCAAATGAACCGCCCGGGCGTCCTGCGTTCGCCGCAAACCGGGCGCGCTTTTTGGGCTTACCAAGACTCCTTCCGCGGCCCGTACCGCCCTGGCGACCCGGAATTTGAGCAAGTCGTCGCCGGTCGCCTTCTCCCCGGCGAAACGAAACCGCGCGAAATCCTTTACAGCACGACGATTACGCTCAACGACGACCCCGGACGCGGGCTCAAATATTTCGGTTCGCTCCTGATCGTTTTAGGAACGGCGTTTTTAATTTACCGCAAATCCCCTAAGGCCGCGACAATGCGCGATTCCAACGCAACTCTTTCCCGTTCAACAACTTCCAACGTTAAAACGTTCGCGTCGACGCTCGTTTTCTTAACCGCGGCGCTTTTCGCTTCGACGACGGTCGCCCAAGAAACGCCCGAAACGCAACCCGTTAAAAACGCGGAAGTTGCGAGTTCGAAAGTTTCCGCGAATCCGTCCGACGCGGCCCCCAATTTCGCGTCGACGAACGCCCAAATCGATTGGAAAACTTGGCGACTCCTCCCGGTTTTCGCCGACGGTCGCCGTCAACCGCTCAACACGTTCGCCGAAATTCTCGTTCGCGACGTTTGCGGCGTCGCGTCGCCGGTTTTCGCCGTTCCGGAGGAAACGCTAACGTGACTCGAAAGCGGCAAACCGTTGAATTTTCCGGAGTTAGAAGACGTCCTTAAAGAAGTCGCGCCGGAAAAACGCGCCGAACGAACCGCCGCGTTTAACGAAATTAGCGCCGGCGTCGTCGAGCGTCAACGCGAAATCGCCGCGAAAATCCGAGCGACGTTCCCCAACGGAACGCGACGTTTTGAAGCGCCGGAACTCCTCTTTTCTTGGATTGTCGAACCGGAAATTTGGGATTACATTCCCTTTATCGACGACGCGCAAGCCGAGGTTTCGCAAGGAGTTTTCAACCGAAAACCGCTCGAAATTGCAAGTCGTTTTTCGCGTCTCGCCCCGGAAGATTTCGAGCGTCTCGACGAAAAATCGGGCCGAACCGTCGTCGAAAATTTCCGCGCGACGTCCGGTCAAAAGTCCCCCGAAACCGCGAAAGCGTTGGGGGAAGCCGAGCGTCGTTTAACCCTTTTCCGTTCCGTTTCGTTCGTCCCGACGCAAGCGCAGTCGACGCGCCCAAGTCGTTATCTGCAAAGGGTTTTATACGGGGCGCCGTCGAGCGGTTCGCCGCACTCCGGTATGTCGCCGAGCGCGAGTCCGCTCGCGAAACTCGACGCCGCGACGCGCAATCTCGAACGTCTTATCTCGACGACCGACAAAGACTTGCGAAGCGAATCTCCCTTTTCGAACGGCGATTTTTTACTCCGTCAAACGGAAAAATTTTCGCAAAACGGGCGCGAAGTCGAAGCGCTCAAACTTGCTAAAGCCTTTTATTTGCTTGAAATGCAAAACGTCGCGACGCCGACGCCCGCCAACGGCGAACGTTTCGAAACGCTGACCGTCGCCGTCGGCGATGCGTTGTCGGAACTGCGCGCGCACCGAGACGCAATCTTTGCCGCCGGAACGTTTTCCGACGAATATCGGCGCGAACTCCTCCAATGCGTCGACGCGTTGAGCGAAATCGCCGACTTGCTGGAACTCGCGTATCTCTCGACAACTTCGGAACTTCCGAAAACGCTCGACGTCGTTCCGGTCGTTCGGCGCCGCGAGTTCCGTTTGAACGAAAGTCAAGAATCGCCTTGGCTTCCGTTGCAAACGCTCCTTTGGGCGCCGGACGCTCTCTTCGTTCGTTTCGTCGATCCGTCGTTAGCGCCGGAATTGCAACAACTTGAGGAACCTCTCCAACAATCCGCGACGTCGCGACGCAAACGCGAAACGCCGCCGACGCTCGACGAACAAACGATTTCTCCGTTCGCGACCTTCAACGAAGCGCTCCGCAAGACGCTCGATTTAAGCGTTTACGAACGCCCGGCGGCGGAGGCGTTCCTCGAAGCGGCGTTAGCGTATCGCGACGTTTCCGCTCCGGATCGCGCCGAACGTTTCAACGCGTCGCTCGACCGTTTCGCCGCCGAACTTCGCTCCCTCGCGGAACGCTCGGAGGCGTTTCGCGCCGCACTCGCGACGGAAGAAGTTGCCGACGAACGACTTAGAACATCCTTCCTTACCAAAACCGCCTATCCGGAGCCGAACGCGCTCGACGCCGAGTTCCTTTACAACCGCTTGAATCCGTTCTACTGGAATTGGCTCGCCTGTTTACTCGCCGTCGTCGCGCTCGCCGCTTCATATTGTCGTCAAGCGTTCGTCCGTTTGCGACAACGTTTCGCACCAAACATCCAACCGACTTTATCGCAACAAGTTGCGTCGCCCGACGTTTCCAACGCGACGCCGTTTGAAGAACGTTTCTTCTTCGTCGTTGGATTCGCTTTCCTCGCTCTTTCTTGCGCGATCGCGTTTCTCGGCGGAGCGATTCGCGCTTACATTACCGGCTGGGCTCCGGTTACGAACATGTTCGAAACCGTTGTTCTCCTTGCGTTTACCATCGCGGCGATCGCGAGCGGTTACGCGCTTTTTCCCGCTTGGGGCCGCCCGTTCGCCAACGCTTGGCGCGTTTCGGCGTTTCCCGGTCAACTTCGCGACACAACGTCGGAGGAACGCCGCGTCGCGCGTCTTCTCTGTTTGCCGCGAATCGTTTTGATCGTTCTTTGCGTCGGCGCCGCCCTTCGCCTCTGCTACCGCGAAGAGATGTTCATTTCCGGCGACGCCTTGACGCGCGTTATCCTTGAATCGTTCGCAATGCAAGGAATTCTCGACCGTTGCGCGATTTTAGGAACCTTCCTCTTTATCGCTTGGAGCGTTCCGCGTTTCCTTGTCGCCCTTGCCGCGCTCGTCGTCTTTCCTCGAACGACATTACGTCGCGACGATTTGGTCGCCGAACTCCCCGTCGACCTGCAAAACGCTCTCGAATCCGACAAACGCCGCGGCGCGCTCCGACGTTTAATCGCGTCCCAAATCGTTCAGCGCAAAGCGTTTTTGACGGCCAGTTCGGTCGTCGCGCTCCTTGTCGCGGCGGCGGCTTACTTCAACACGAGCGAATTTAACCCGAATATTCGCCCCCTTCCCGCCGTTTTACGCAGCAACTTTTGGCTGACCATACACGTCTTCGCGATTATCGTCAGTTACGCGCTCGGCGCAATCGCTTGGATCATCGCCTTAACCTCTTTAACCTCCTATATTTACGGCCCGTACAAAGCTAATCGCGTCGCGAACGACAACGCGTCGCCCAACCCGTCTTCCGCTGCAAAACGTCGCGAACGCCGCGCCGTCAAGTCGAAAACGGACGCTAAACCAAGCTCGGCGGAGACATGCGTCGCGTCCGACGACTGGGAACCCGCCTACTGCCGCCGCGTTTCCGGAATCATTGCAACAATGATTCGCAGCGCCGTTCTTTTCTTGACGATCGGAATCATTCTCGGCGCGCGTTGGGCCGACTTTAGTTGGGGACGTTTTTGGAGTTGGGACCCTAAAGAAGTTTGGGCGCTCGTTACGCTGCTAATTTACCTCGTTGTCCTGCACGTTCTTAAAGTTAAGCGTTGCGGTCATTTCGGGCTTGCGATCGGCGCGACGCTCGGCGCGCTTGCGATCGTTATGACCTGGTACGGCCTTAGCTTCGTCATGGGCGGCGGCGGACGTCACTCCTACGCGGCGGGCGAATCGAATAAAGTCGCGATCCTTTACCTCCTTTTCGCCGCAAACCTCCTTTGGGCGTTCGTCGCGACCGTTCGTTACCAACTTGCCAAAGCCGGACGCAACCTCCGCAACGGCAAGCGCTAAGCGTTATTCGTTATTAATTTACACAACGTCATTTTCGCCGCGTTCTCCGTTTTTTTATCGAAGAACGCGCGAAAATCGACGTTTTTCCTCCCTTATTTTTACCGTTCTAATCGTTGTTTTCCCAATGATTTACATCAAAAACGATTCGCGCGACCCGTATTTCAATTTGGCGCTCGAAGAATTTTTTCTTACGCGCCCCGACATAAACGCGACCGATAAACGCGGCGACGATAACGCGTTACCGCCGAACGACTTAACGTTCGAACCCATTCTCCTCCTTTGGCAAAACGCGCCGACGGTCGTCGTCGGCGGGCGGCAAAATACGTTGGAAGAAATCAATTTAGCGTTTGTCGAGGAACGAAAAATCAACGTCGTTCGCCGAACCACCGGCGGCGGCGCGGTTTATCACGATTTAGGCAACTTGAATTACTCCTTTATCGTTCCGGATCCAACGCGATTATCGCCCGCTGCCGCGCTTTCCAAACAATCGCTCAACCTTTTTCTTTCCAACGAGTTAAGCGTCCAACCCCAAGGCGCGCCGTCGTCCGCTCTCGCGTTGACCGATTCTTTTCGCCTCTTGTCGCAACCTGTCGTCGACGTTTTGCGCTCTTGGAACATCCCGGCGGAACTTTCCGGACGCAACGACCTAACTGTCGACGGGCGCAAGATTTCCGGTTCGGCTCAAGCGCGCAAAAACGGTCGCGCGTTACATCACGGAACGCTTCTTTTCGACTCCAACCTTGACGACGTCGCGTCGTCTTTGCGCGTCGATCCCGAAAAATTCCGCTCCAAAGCGGTCGCGTCGGTGCGTTCGCGGGTTGCCAACATTGTCGATTTTTTACCGGAATCCGAACGTTCCGACGTTATCGAACGTTTTAAAGTCGCTCTTTTAGCGCGGCTTTCAAAAACCCAACCCATTACCCAAAAAGAACTTAACGAAAATGAGTTGGCGCAAATTCAAAAATTACGCGACGAAAAATACGCGACTTGGGCTTGGAATTTCGGCGCGTCGCCCCGTTTTCAATTTCGTTCTTCGCGGCGTTTCGATTGGGGCAAATTGGAATTAGCGTTCGACGTCGTTCGCGGACGCATTACGCGCGCGCAAATTTTCGGCGATTTCTTCGCGCTCGACGATCTTTCGTCGCTGTTGTCGCGTTTAGTCGGAACGCCCCTCGAACGCGACGCGCTCCTTTCGCGCGTTACGGAACCTCTTTTGCGACAATCGTTACCGTCCCTTTCTCCCAACGATTTCGTCGATCTCGCTTTAAACGCCGCGCCGTCGCCCCCCGACGAACCGTCTTGCGACACATTGTAAAAAGACGCCTTAAAATTTGCCCCGACCGCCGTCGCCGCTTCCCCGCTTCTTCCGACGCGGCGGCGTCTTCTTAACGCCTTGTTTTTGCAGCAGTTAACGTTTCTCTTCTAAAATGCGCCGACGGTAAAGTCGAATTTTTTCCGAATATTCCGGCAAAATTTCCGGCGCTTCCGTTCCTTCGAATCTCCGTCGCGCCTCCTGCGGAAGTTCGCCGCTAAACGCTTCATTTTTCAGAGGTTCCCTCTTCTCCGAGTCGTCGACTTTCGCGTTTCCGTCAACGCTTCCGGCGGCGTTCGTTCCGCTTTCTTTCCCTCCGTCGTTATTCGCATTGTCGTTATTCGCATTGTCGTTATTCGCCTTGTCGACCTTTGTCCAATCGTCGTTAAGATTTCCTTCCCAACGATCGAGTTTTTCGACATTTACCTTATCGCCGGTTCCTTTAATCTTTTCCTTCTCGCGATTTTCCGACGGCAAACCGTTTTGCGACATTGCGTCAAATTCCTCGCGCTCCGACGAAGCCGCGTTTTGTTTTTCTTCTTGATCGCCAACCTTTACGTTCGCGCGCATTTCCTCTTTTCGTTGTCCTTTAAGTAACGCAAACTCGCTTTTTTCGGCGTTTTCCGACGTCTCCCCCCCCTCGCTTTCCAACGATTGCTCGTTGTTTCCGACGCTTGTTTTCACCTCGATCCCCAACGTTAAAAGCGACGCTAAAGCGGAAAAACGACGTTTCGCATTCGGCGCGTCGGCTTCGCTTTTCTCTTCCAACGCCGCGTCCCCAACAACGCCAACTTCAACAACCGCAACGCTTAAACCTTCTTCAACGTTATTCGTTTGTCGCTCCGTCGAAAGATTTTCCACAAACAACGGCGACGTTCCTTCCCAAAACGCCGCGCCCTCGTCTTGCCAATATTCCGCAGCGCATCCAAAGCGGTTATTTTCAAGACATTGCGTTAACGTCGCGTTCCTTTCGACTAACCGCGACGTCGCGTCGCTTAACGCGTTAAAAGCCGCTTCGTCCGCGGCGACGGTCAAGAAATCGCCGAAATTCGTCAACCGGCCTTCCCCTGCGACGAAATCAATAAAGTCTTGCGTTTCCTCGCATTGCAGACGTTCGCGCAAACGTTCGACAACCGCGATTCCTTCCTTTTCAACCGCCAGCGTTTCATTCCAATAAACGCGCAAACGCCGTTTCGCCTCCGCCAACTCTTCGTCGTTCTCTTGCGACGCGCCCAGCTCGACGTTTAAACGTCCCGCAAATCGAGCCAACGCCGTCCTATTCTCTTCTTTGACGCGAGTTATCCGCTCCGCCCAAGTTTGCGACGTCGCGTCGAAAGCCCAACTTTCGCTTAAAATTCGCGTCGCCGTTTCCTCGCGCCGCAAGATTCTCCCCCATTCTCCGACGCGTTCGGTCGCTTCCGCCAAAATTTTCTTTCGCTCCTTCGCCGAATCGCTCCGCAAAATCCGGCTCAACCCCAACGACGTCAAGTCGCCGACGCCGCGCGCCTCCATTTCCGTTTCAAATTTTGTTAAACGCGACAACAACAAAAAGACGGCGATTTCTCTTCCGGAAACGCGCCGCGCGCTTTGAGAAACGCCGTCGACGCGCTTTCCTATTTCCCCTTCTTTACTTACTTCCTTTATTACGTCTATTTCAGCTTTTTCCTTTTTTCTCCCTAAAACCCCCATTTCCGTCAATCGGATTTCAGCCCGTCGTCCTTCTCGCCTTGCCGCGTTCTTTAATCGCCGCGTTTGCGCGACAAGCCCGGTCGCGGGCCTCGTCAAATTAGCTTCAAACTCTCGCGCTAATTGCAAAAGTTGGGTTGCGTCGACGTCGGTTTCGCTCTTCTCCGCCGCTCTCTCTTCGACGGCGATCGCCTTTTCCAGCTCCGTTTTAAGAAACTCGGCAATTTCCGCGTTTTGGGCAAGTTCAAAAATCAACGTTTCTAACGCCGACGTCGAAATTTCTTGCTCCTCCGACAGGTCGTTCCCATCATTCGTTCCGACGTTTTCCTCGCCATTCTCCCTATCTCCGCCAACTTCCCCTTCCTCTTCAATCTCTCTATTCGACGCGTTCTTTTTGGCCTCGCCTTTCTCTTCTACTTCCGCATTTTCTTCAATCTTTTCAAACGGAATCGACGTCGACTCGTTTCTCGATTTAGCGGGAGGCGCCCCGTCCTTTGGGCCATCGCGTCCCTCTTCGCCAATCCGCAAAATTCCCAATATCGCCGCGTTCGCCAAAACCCCCAACGCTAAAAATCTTCGTATTTTACCTCTTTGTCGAAAGCGTTTGATCGGCAAGCCGGTCAAGACGGCGTTCAATTCGGCTTCGTCAAATTTCGACGCGATCTCTTCATACCGCCGAGTCGCCGCCTCGACGGTCGCGTCGCGCAAAGCGCAGGAAGTCGCTTCGGACGTTTCAAAGGCGCCCCGCTCGTTGCCCTCGCAAAAATCAACGGCGGCGACAAAAACGCCCGTCTGTTCCGAAAAATGTTTTTCTAAACGGCGCGCCGCCGACAACGCTAACGCTCGCCGCCCATTTCTCCTCGGCTCGCGCTTTTTTGCGAAGCTTGCCAAAGCGACGCAAGCGGCCGTTAGTAAAACAACGACGACGTTCCTCCCCGCCGTCGACGCGCCTTGTTCAAACCGCCAAGCGAAGAAACCGACCCCAAGCCCCCCCAAAAAAAGGACGCGCGCCGCCCAACGCGCCGCCTCGTCGACGCGCGCCGCTCGCAACGCTCGACTCGTCGCGGTCGCTAAAACCGCCGAAATGGGCGTTCGCTTTTCCGCGTCAGATCTTGCCCCGCCTCTTTTTTTCACGCAACGCCCCCAAAACCTCTATTCTATTTACTTAACGCCGTTTTGCCAGCCGACGTCTTTATACTCTTTTTTTTATTCGCCGTCTTTTACCTTTTTTCCCCTGTTTCCTTATTCTACCATAAAATATACAGGAACGACCGTCAAATTCGAAAAATTTTCCCAAGAAACCTCTTTTAGCTCAAAAAAAAGGACGATAACGATTATAACGGCGCTTTCTCAAGGGCCGATTCGTCAAGGAAGACGCGCGAAATCGTTCCGGCGATTTTCGCAAACCAGAAAAGGATTGAAGATGCTTCGCAACGACGCTTCCCAGTTCCGCGCTCGACGCTCGCGGTCCGGCGCCCCCCAACGCTTAAACGCGCCTTCGTTCGTCGCCGCGCTCCGACGCCGTCGGTTAACCGACGCGCTTGCCGTCACGACGACCGTCGCCGCGTTTATCGGCGGAAGTCTCGGCGATTCCAACGTTTACGCGCAACGTTCCTCGACGGCGCCCAACGCTCAGTCGAGCGCGCAACGCGGCGGAGCGACGCCCAAAACGCCCCTTTTCTCCGGAAAATTCGCCCGCAACGTCTCCGAAAAATTTTCGCGCGCCCCCGAAACGTCCCCTCAAACCGCGTCGCGACGTTACGCCTCGACGCCCGAACGCGCCGCCAACGGCCGCCCGAATCCCTTGGGCGCGCCCGCTTCGAACGCCGCTCGCGTTCCCGCCGCGCAACGCTCGTTCGCCGCCCCCAACCGCGCCGCCGCGCCAGGTTACAACGCGTCGACGTCCAACGTCTCGCGTTCCCCCTCCGTTTCCGCCTCCGCGGACGCTCTTGCGCAACCGTCGACAAGTCGCGAATCCGCGCAAGAAGCGTTGGCGAAAATCCCTTGGAACGCTCTCTCGCCCGCAGCGCGCGAAAAACTCGCCGCGCTCGCGAAAAATCCGACGATTTACCGCCGCCTCCCGATGGCCGGCGGATACTGCAACCCGGAACTTTTCGACTTTTTCCTCACTCATCCGCACGCGGTCGTCGGCCTTTGGCGGCAAATGGGTTACGACGACGTCGCAATGGCGCCGATCGGGCCGAATCTTTATTCGGTTCGCGAAAAAACCGGAACGGTCGGACGCGCGCAAATCCTTTACCAAGACAACGAATTAACCCTTATTTATTGCAACGGAAAATACCAAGGGCCCGTCGTCCCGCGGTCCCTCGACGGCGAAATGTTCCTCCTTTTGCAAACGCGTTACACGGAAGACCCGTCCGGACGCCCGATCGTCGTTTGCCGGTTGGACGCTTTCGTCGACCTGAAAAACCCCGGCGCCGACCTCCTCGCCCGCACCTTCAGCGGAGCGCTCGGCAAGCTCGCCGACGCCAATTTCGAACAAACGCTCGCGTTCATCGACAACGTGTCGCAAACAGCGGAAACCAACCCGGGCGCTTTGACGGCCTCGATCGCCGGTCTTTCGGAGCTTTCTCCCGAAG
>JAFTUJ010000424.1 GCA_017466305.1 Thermoguttaceae bacterium | reverse complement strand
GCTCTTTTCAATGACGATATCGAGGCCCTTCTCGGCGAGTTCCGGGAATTGCTTGCGAAGAATCGTGTCGTGAGCGTGCGCGACGACCGCTTCGTAAGCCGCTTCGAGAACGTCGGCTTCGGCGGTTTCGGCGCATTCGATCGCGAATTTGAACGAATCTTCGTAACGGTTCGCGGCCAAACGGGAGAGGACGAGCTTCTTCTCGTCGGCGCGAGTCGCTCCCTTGTACGCGACCTTCAGCTTCGCCAGCTTTTCTTCGCGCGAAATTTTGATTCCGATTTGATCGTCCGGAAGCGAAATAACGCGAATGTAAGCGCGCAAAACGGCGATCTTTTGTTGCGGCGCGAAAGCGTTCGAGTTGAGGATTTCCTCCATTTTCGCGGCGAACTGACCGTCGGCCCAAACGTTCAACGCGGCCAAACCGACGGCGCGCATGTTCGGGTCGTTCGAGTCGAGCGCTTTTTCGATCGCGGCTTTCGCGGCGTCGCCCCCGACGCGAGCGGCGATCGGGTAAACGAACGCCGGCGACATTTTGTCGGCGAGCGCGAGAACGGGGGTCGCGTCCTTAGCGCAAAGAGCGGCGACGAGGTTCGAGGCCGCGTCGCGTTCTTTGCCGCGCGGGAAACGAGCGACCGATTCGAGCAATTGCGGCATGTCGTCGGTCGTCGCGAGCTTGCAAACGCGTTGCATCAGCGCGAGGCGGTTCGGGCACTCGGCGGCGGTCGTTTTCGCGAAGATCGCCGGACGCACGTCGACGGCGCGGTTCGAGAGGATCGTCGCCAAGTCGCCGAATTGTTCGTCGCTCGCCGCTTTGCCGAGGGCGTCGATCAGCGCGTCGTCGAAACCGTCGGCGACGACGAACCCGGCCAACCGAGTCGCCAAGCCGCGATCTTTCCCGAGCCATTCGACGAAAACGGCGGCGTCTTCCGCGGTCGCCATCTTTTCAAGCGCGACGAAACCGGCGCGTTGCAGGCTCGCGTTTTCCGATTTCAACGCTTTGAGCGCGTACGGACGGTACTTTTTATCGTTGCGCGCGGTCAGCCCGGCGAGCGTTTGCTCTTTCGTCCAATCGTCGAGTTCGTCGTACTTCGCGAGCCATTTTTCGACGTCGGCGTCCGACGCTTTCGATACGGCGGCGGGCCAGCTCGGCTCGACCGATTCGAAGTCGAAAATCGGCGCTTTGCGGCAGGTCAGCGCGGCGGCGACGGCCGGAATATCCTTCGCGGCTTCCAACGCTTTCAACGCGGCGTCGCCCGGGATTTTCGCGAGCGAAGCGGCGGCCGCGTCGACGACGCGTTGTTTGTCGCTTTTGAGACATTCGGCGATCGCCGGGACTTGCGCGTCCGTTCCGATAACGCCGAGTTGTTCGAGAAGCCAAGCCTTCGTTTCGTCTGAGACGTCCGCTTTCAACGCGTCGACGGCGAAAGCGCAAAGGTCGGCGATTTTCGCGGCGTCCTTCGCTTGTTGCGCGTCGAACATCATTCGACGGAACTCGTCGCGCGCCTTAAACATCGGCGTTTCGGAGTGCGGGTTGACCAGTTCGCCGACGTAAACGCCGCCCTTGCCGGTAACGACGTCGCGTTCCGCCGAGAAGTCGCGGGAGTTCAAGCGAGCGAGCAAATCGCCGAAGTCGGCGCCGTAAACGTTCGCGGAGCCGAGCGCCAACGCGAGCGCCAACATAATCGAATATTTTTTCATCGTATGCAACCTTTATTCTTTCCAGTTTCGATTTTCAATTTATTCAAACGGGTTCTAACGGGTCTCGCCGCCGCGCTCAAACTTCGATTTGATACGGGGCGCGTTGAACCTTCGAAACCATCGCGGTCGCCTCGCGGTCGCCGACGAATTCCATTTTTTCCTTGTCCCAAACGAGCTTGCGCTTGAGTTTGTAAGCGATGATGCACATGTGCCCGTAGTCCGAAACGTTCGCGCCGTAGAAAACGTCTTGGAACGGACGGGTGCGATGACGGACGCAGTAAAGGAAGTCGTCCGCGATGTTGTCCGCGCCGCCGCTGTAACGACGAACGTTAACCGCTTTCAACGGGCGGAGTTGCGGGTTGCGACCGTGAACGAATTCGCCCTTCGTCCCGACGATGCGGATGCCGCCGCCTCCGGAGTGATAGAATTTGACGCCGTTTTCCATCAGGATCATCGCGCCGTCGGTCGGGTTTTCTTCGGTGTGCGGCGCGTAAATTTCTTTCGGCGCGACGTGGTCCATTCCGCAAGAATAAAGGGCGCCGCCGAAGTTGTGTCCGCCCCAGTCGCCGAGACCGCCGGTGCCGAACGCCGTGTTATAGCGCCAGGTCATCGGGTCGATCGCGCGCTTGCTGTACTCGAAATACGGAGCTTGACCGACCCAAGCGTCCCAGTCGAGTTCCTTCGGGCACGGTTCCGGGTCGTAGGTGCGTTCCGACGGCGCGCCGCCGCAACCGGCGTAAATTTCTTTGACTTCGCCGATGGCGCCGGACATAATAATCGGCGCCATGTAGTGTCCGTAGTCTTCCATAACGCGCTGCGAACCGCTCGAAACGACGCGGTCGTACTTGCGGGCCGCCTCGACGATTTGACGACTTTCCATCAGCGAGAAGGTGAGCGGTTTTTCGCAGTAGACGTCCTTCCCTTTTTTGCAGGCGTCGATCGTCATGCGCGTGTGCCAGTGGTCCGGCGTCGAGACGGAAACGACGTCGAGTTCCGGCATATCGTACATTTCTTGATAATATTGGAACGTTTTCACGCCGTTTTCTTCTTTCGGCAGACGGCGCGTGTCGATATCGCAGTAAGCGCAGAAACGGGCGCCCGGACGATGCCCGACGTTGCTGCGCCGCGTCCCGAGCCCGATCAAACCGACGTTGATCGTTTCGCTCGGCGGAAAATGACCGTCTTTACCGAGAACGCGCCCCGGGACGAAGAGCGGAAGCGAACAGGCCGCCGCCGCGCCGATGAACTTGCGTCGAGAAATTTGCGTCTTTTTAGTCATACGAATAGGCCTCTCGAAAAAAATGAATCGTTCTCGCGCCGGATTCGACGACGCCGAAATCCGGAAGAAAGCCCTATTTTAACCGCTCGAACCCGGAAAGTCAAGAAATTTCCGCAAAATTTAAGAAAACGCCCGAAAAAATCGAAAAAACGCGATCGATTTCGCCGTTTTCGCCCCGCTCCGCTTCCGCTTCCCGCCCTTATTATTAATAAATAAGGAAAAAACGCCGATAAAACGAACGACGCTTTTGAAGCGCCGCCCGTCTCGCCGTCGATTATCGGCCTTTTTTTCCGAAAATCAAACCCGTTATTTCCGTTAAAATCGCTATGTCCGCCTCCGCCTCCGCTTCCGCCGACTCCCGCTCGACCGCCCGACTCGCCGCTTTCCGTCGTCTCCGCGAAACGCCTTGGCGTTGCGTCTTTTCGATTTCCGGCGGCGGTTCGGCGTTTTTGTCCGATTACTTGACGATTCCCGGCGCGTCGGCGTCCTTTTTGGAAGGCTTGATTCCCTATTCTCCTGAAGCGACGAACGCGTTTTTGGGGTTCCGTCCCGAGAATTACTCGTCCGAACGAACGGCGCGACTT
>JAFTUJ010000423.1 GCA_017466305.1 Thermoguttaceae bacterium | reverse complement strand
GCTCTTCCCGCCGAGCTGAATTTTGAGCTGTTGACCGCCGCCGTCCCCCCAAACGCGAACGCGAATCGCTCGGCAACCGGTCAGGTCGAGCGGCGTTGGAAACGAACGCCCGCGCACCGACCAACCGTCGTTTTTGTCGCGAGTCGACGTCGCGCTAAATTCGGCGACCGGCTTCGGCGCGTTGGGCCCGATTTTAACGGAAAGCTCGATTTTATCGGATTTATCGTCGTCGCCGTCGACGTTTTCCGCGTCGGCTCGCGCCAACGGTCGGAACGAATGCGAGCAACCGTCGAGGTCGTGTTGCGCCCGTCCGGAATGCGACGAAAGGGGGCGAACGTTCGGCGCCGCCGTCATCACCGCGACGCGGAAACCGTCGTCGGCAATCGCGGCGTTGATTTGTCCGGCAATTCGCGAACCTTGCGGCGCGCCGAGTCGGAAAATCGCGATTTCGTCGACCGGCGATTTCGCGTCGAGTCCGAGCAGACGGAAAACGACGGCGCCCGGCCCCGGTTTCGCTTCGAACTTCGCCCGCGTCCCGTCTTCGAACTCGACGATTAACGTTTCAAACGCCGTTTTTTCCTCCGTTTTTCGAACGACTCGCCTCGCGTCGACGGTTCGACCGTCCGAAACGAACGAAAACGCCCGAACCGGCGCGCTCGTTTCGCCGCCGTCCGCTCGTTCCAAAAAGGCGGTCGCGTCGGCGCCGAGCGTCAACGTCGCGTCGCCAAGGTTCCAAACCGCCGCCGGTTTTGCCGGTTTCGCAGAATTTTCCGTTTTTAACGCCTCCGGTTCCCGAGCATTCGCCGGAATCGCCGCCGACTCCGCCGCTTGCTCCGCCAACGCCGGGACGTTTGCCGCCGTCAAAACCGCCCCCAACGCGACGACGCCCGCCGCCGCTGCGTTCCGTTTCGTCGTTTTTTTCCAATTTTGCCGATTTTTCCGCATCGCCGCCTCCCGAACGCCGCCCGCGAACGCTCGCCGACGCCGTTTTCTTCCTTAATAATAACGTCTTGAAACGCGAAAATTCGCCCTTATATTAATAACGACAAAATCGGCGAAACGACGGCGACTCGAAAGACGCTCGAGTCGCCGTCGCAACGCCGCCAACTTAGCGCTAAACTTTGCGCAAACCCGCTAATTTAACGCGTTTTTTCCTCTTCCGCCCAACGTTCAAACGCCTTTTGGAGCGTTTCCTTCGCGACAAGGCCTTCGTGCAGCCAAATTCGCGCGCGCATTTCAATGCGTTGCCCCGGCTCGAATTTTTGTTCGACGACGCCCGGCCAACCGACGCAAAGCGGCCCGTAATAACGAGTTAGCCAAGTCGGCGGAAAATCCGGAAAGTTCGGCGAAAGGAAGATCGCGGCGCCGCTCAACGCGGTTGTCTCGCCGGTCTCCTTGTCGACCGCGCCGAATCGCGACGTAAAATCGGCCCAACGAAGCGGTTTTTCCGGCATATCGCCCTTCGCGAGGCCTTCGTCGGTTAGGATAAAGCGGTCTTCGCCGTTTTTGCCGACCGGACGAAAGCGGATTGTTAGCCCGCCGTAACTTTTCCCTTCCGCGCCGCGCAACGAAATCGGCTTTTCGTTCGGAATTAAGACGATTTCAACGTCGATCGAGCGGCAACGAACGCCTTCGAACATTTCGAGCGGCCCGGTTTTGACGCGAACGATTTCCGTAACGACTTTTTCCCCGTAAAGCGGCGCGTTTTCGGCGATTCGTTCCCCGACGCGCTCGCCGTTTTGCCCGTCTTTCGCGGTCGGGTCGAGTTCGGCGTCCGTTTTCGTCGCGTTCGGGCCGACGAACCAACCGTTTTCAACCGCAAATTCGGCAAAGTCGCCGCCGTTTTCGCCGTCGCCGCTGGAAATCGAACGGTCGAGGAAACGGACGAAGCGTTGGCGAATCGGCGCGTTCGTCGTCCAAAGGTCGTATTCGCGCTTCGTTCCGTCCGCTTCCCAAACGCCGACCGCCGGCCAAGTCCAAAAAACGCCGCGATGATGATAATGATCTTTCGGCGCCAAATCGGTCAGATTTTCGCCGTCGACGCCGTTCAGCGGATAGAGATAGCACCCGGCGCCGCGACGCGAATCCGTTTTCGGCACGTTTTCATGTTCAAGAAACGAATAACGGTAACTAAAAACGACTTTTTCGCCGTCGCGCAACGTCAAGAGCCCGTCGTCGAGCGTCCACTCGAACGCGGCGGCGGATTTGTTCAAGGCGTTTTCGTCGCCGGTTCCCTCGACGACGGCGTTGAAAAGCGCGGCGTCCGCGGCGCCCGCTTCGTTTTCCCCAAGCGCAATCGCCGGCGCCGTTAAAATCCCTCCTAAGGCTAAAATCGCCCCAAAGTTTGCCGTCTTTTTAATCGCTCGCTTATCAAATTTTCGTCTCATCCCAATAGCCTTTCGGTCGGTCGTTTGCCAGCTCAACTTGTTCAAACGCAATAGTTGACGCAACATTTGCCTTCATTTTTACTTTTTTCATTTCGCTCGTTTTTCTTCCGTCCGTACGTTCGAGCGTTTTCTTCGTCGTCTCTTTTCTTCCTTAATCGGCGCGTTTCCTATAATCCCCCCAAACTGTTTTAAAGGATTATCATATTTCGTTTTTTCAAATTCAATATTTTCAAAAACGGTTAATCTTTGCGCATTTTATCCCGACTCTCTATTTCGTGTTAAATTGGGGAAGACAAGCGTCTCCGTCGCTCGTTATTTTGTTCCCAACCTCGTTAACGCCCCCATCGACGCGCCGCCGAGCCGTCTTTAAAGGAATCGTTTTCAGATGCGCACTACCGCCGATTTAAACCGGATAATCGATAAAATCGCCGAAACCAGCCCCGCTCGCCGCGACTCGTCTTCGCCTGCGACCGCCGCAAAGTCCCCGAATCCGCGACCAGCCTCCGAATCGCGTCGCCCCAACGCTTCAAGCTCGGAAAAGAAAAGAAACGCCGCCGACTCGGACGCCGCCGAAAAGACTTCGCCGCGTCTCTCGGTCGCGTCGCAAACGTCCGAGCGAACGCAACGGCGCGCCGAATCGTCGTCCGCGTCTCATTTCAACGTCGCCCGACGTTCGCAAGACGGCGTTAAAACCGAAAAAAGCAACAAAACCGTTAAAATTCCCGACTTCGGCGCCGCGTCTCAACCTTCGACGCAACGCGACGAAGACGCCAAACGAACGCAACGCCGCCGCCAAATCGACCCGACGACCTGCGAACGCGATTATTCCGCCGACGAAATCGAATTCATGAAGGCGCTCGACGATTACAAACGAGCCAGCGGACGTATGTTTCCCACTTGCAGCGAAATATTAGAAGTCTTTAAGTCGCTCGGGTACGTTAAAACGGCCCGCGCCGAACCCGTCGAACAATCGACGCCGCGAAACGCCCAATCTAACCGAATCGCGACGCCCGCCTTTTTAAGCGACGAAGAAAGCGACGAATTCGAGCGCGACGACGCGCCCGCTCTCGAAATCGCTTAAACTTCGACGGCAATTTCGCAAAGCGACGTTAAGCGTCTCAACAATGCAATTCGACGACCGAAATTCAATATTTTACGACGCCGGATAAAGAATCGAACCGACGCGCACAATCGTCGCGCCTTCCTCGATCGCGGTTTCGAAGTCGCCGCTCATCCCCATCGAAAGCTCGGTAAAGTCCGAAAAATCGGGAAATTGCGTTCGGCAACGATCGCGCAACTCGCGAAGCGTCGCGAACTGACGGCGCGTTTCGGCTTCGGTCGCGGTCAAACCGGCCATCCCCATCAGACCGCGAATTTTCACCCGACGAAACGCCGCCGTTTTCGGCAAAACGTCGAGTAGTTCGTCGGGCTCGAACCCTTGTTTCGCGGCGTCGGCGGAGAGTCGAACTTCGAGAAGCGTCGAAATCGTTTCCGGAAAAATCGGCTCGCCGGCGGAGCGTTTTCCCGACGCCGCGCGCTCGCTTTCCTCGCTCAACATTCGGTCGAGCGCTTCCAAGAGCTTCAAAGAATCGACCGAATGGAGGAGCGAAACAAAGGGCAAAATTCGACGCGCCTTATTCCGCTGAAGCGGGCCGATAAAATGCCAACGCAACCGCCCGACGCTCGCAACGTCGCCGTCCGCGCCTTGCGCCGCTTTTGCAACGTCTTCTTTCGCAACGCTTTGCAACGCCGTCGCGTCGTTCGCCTTTTCCGCCGTTCGCAAGGCTTGCGGAACAAAATCGAGCGGCGGAACCTCCGCGTTCCAATACGGCGACGCGGCCCAAAATTTCGCCTTCTCTAAGAATTTTTGCGGTCGATTCTCGCCCAAGTCGAACGCGCCGGCCCGCAACAACCCCGAAACGATCCCGTCGTTCGGCGCCGAATATTTCGACACCGCGACGAGCGTTACGTCGGAACCGCGCCGCCCGGAACGCTCCGCCGCCGCGTCGATTCGCTCGCGAACCCGCTCGACGTTCTCCTTGATTTCCGCTTCGACCGCCTCCCGCGAACTCACCGCCCCGTTCCTTTCTTCACTTTTCGCCGTTTTCTCGTTAAAATCGTCAAAATCCGTCAAGTCCGTCGTTTGGGCAAGACAAAACACAACCGTTCGCCGCCGCTTGAATCGCGTTTCAACAACGTTTTTCAAACGGCGACGGCGCAAACAAACGCTCCGTCAAACGTTCCGACGCGACGAAGGCCGCCGCGCCGAAACGCTTTCCAAATCGTCGGTTAAGCCGGTTCGACCTCAGACTTTGTCGGCGGTCGGAACGACGAATTCGCCGCGGTATTCGCGGGTTTCCATCGCCTTCGCTTCCGCGTCGTCGACGAACGACTCGGTTTTCGGGTCGATTTTCAACATGCGGCCCATCGAAATCGGCGTTTTCGCGAGGTCGACGCCGTTCTTTTGGAG
>JAFTUJ010000422.1 GCA_017466305.1 Thermoguttaceae bacterium | reverse complement strand
TTTAACGGCGCCGTCTTTGGTTTGAAAAAGAATTTTCACTTATACCCCTTTCGTTTAACAGTGGTTAACAACTGCTTTTCCAGCAAGTCGTAAAATTTCGCGTACTCCGTTGAGAACGCCGCGTTCGTCGCCGCGACTCAGGCCAAACGCTTAAAAGTTCGGTCGATTTTGACATGCGTTCGCCGTCGGGTAAAAAATTTGCGAAAATATGCGCGTCAAGTTCGCGAAAACCGAGCGCGTCGAGCCAACGCAAACGTTCGAGCCTTTTCGGCGCAAGTGTCGACGGCAAAACGGTATAAACGCCGACGTCGGCAAATTCGCAACGCGCCCAATTTTCGCGATCTTCCATAGCGTTCACAAGGTCGAAGACGCGACGCAAAAATTTAATACTTCTCATCGGTTCACCTTAGCGCGGGAACGTCCGTTTTGCGGTAAAATTCGCCGCCGAGGATTTCTATTTCGACGCCTTTTTGAAAATCTTCAAGAAGAACGTCAATACGGCTTGCCACGTTTCAGTTCAATTTCGTGTATTTCTCGGATTTTATTTAACTTTACCGTTGGCGCGTTTTGATTGAGCCAAAACCCAAAACCGCCATTAAAGTCATCGTCGTCGTTTGGAACTAAGCAGTCGTAAAAATCGGGGTCTATCATTGAAAAGCCTCTTGCAATTCTTTTTCTGTTAAGGCTCTAAGAATCCCTAAAAGCCGTTTGGTGTGTTCTGTTGGCGCTTCAAGATGTTCGGCGACAAGTTCCGCGATAAATTCATCTTTATCCCAAAAACTCCGTTTGCTTCCAACACGTTTATTTTCTCTTCTTAACCGTTTCCCTTCTTTTTTTATAAGATCAAGTTTTGTGTAACCGTTCGTGTCGTTACGTTTAATCCACGTTGCGAGCGCGTGCCCCAATTCGTGTTGTATTATAGCGCGCGGGCGACCAGATATCAAGTCCCCCTCTTCATACCCTTTTTTAAGTTTTTCCCTCCAACCTTTATTGAGCAGCGAGACGCGGCAAAGTTCCCCTAAATCGCCGCCCGTTTCAAACAAACCAAGGTACCCGCCAAGGTCGGGTGCGCTTTGGATCTGGTGTATCGTGCCGACGCGTCCGAACTCCGCGAAAAAGTCAAAAATCCCGTTGACAATTTCGTTCGCGTCGTCGACCGTAAACCCGGAAAAGTCGGCGGTTATACCTGTTGCTTTTCGCAAAAGCGCCGCCGCGTCTTCGAGCGTCGCCGCGTTCGCCGTATTGCGCAACGCCGCAAATTTAGGTTTAGTTTTTTCCAATTCGTCTAACGCGGCTTTAAACTTTTCTTTGCCCGTCTCGACGAACGGCGCCGGAACGGGCTTGAACTTGCCTTTAACCGCGTCGATAACGTCGCGCCAAAACGGCGCCATCGCGTGAACGGTTCGTTCTTGCGCTTTCGCGTCGGCGGCGTAACGTCGCAGAATCGCGGCGGCTTCTTTCGGCGTTCCGGCGATCTTTTGCGCGGCGTAGGCGTTTAAGTCGACTTTTTGTTCGGTTTTAAGGTCAATCCAGTCGCGGGAATCGTCCCACGCTTCGACGTATTCGCGCGCCTTCAAAAACGTTTCGCGGCCCAAAATCAGAGCCGCCGCGTCGTCGCCGCCGACTTCCGCAATCGCTTTTTCGAGTTCGGGGAGTTCGTCGCGGATTTTTTTCGCGTCGCGACGCGTCGACCATTGACGCCACCGCTGGACGTGATCGCGCGGCGCGACCGTTTCGTTTGCGCGTTCCTCCGTCAAGTCGCGAACGGCGCGGCGTCGCAAATCTTCCGACTACTCTATTTGACGCGGCGAACCGGAAAGACGCGGCGTTTTCAATTCCGGCAAGTCGAGCGGCGGCAAGTCGAACGCGGGCTTAGGTTTCGCGGCGCTTCCCGTCGTTGCGATACGGCGTCGCGCTTTATTGATCGCGCGGGCCCAAACGGACGGGCCGTCGCGACCGTCGATCCAGTCGCGGGCCGACGGGTTCGCGAAAATTTCCGCCGCGATTTCGCGGGCCGCCGCTTCCATCTCCGCCAAAACGACCGCTTCGCCGCGCTTCTCTATTTCGGCGCGAACGAGGTCTTTTTGCCGCTCGACTTCGGCGTTGTAAAAGAAGCGACGCTTAGACTTAGCGGGATCGACCGCTTTTTTGACGCGTTCCGATAACGCGACGGCTTCCCATTCGTCAAGCTCTTTTTCGCGCAAGTCGGCGGCCCACGCGTTTTGTTTCGGCGAACCGTCGAAGTCGGGGAGCGTCGAACGGTCGATTTTCGGCTCTTGCGGCGACGTTTCGGCTTGCGGCGGGTCGTTTGCCGTCGACGGCGTTTCGGACGCGTTAGACGGCGAAATAGGGCCGTTTCCGGGCGTTTGCGGAAGTTCGGGGAGCGTCGCGCGGTACGTCGCCGACGGTTTCGCGACGTCGCCGAATTTCGCGCCGTTGCGGTACGCTTCGTAACGCTTCGCGCCCAACCAAGAACGTTTGAACGCGTCGTCTTGTCGCTCAAAGTATTCGGCGAACGTCGTCGACGGCGAAACTTGCCGATAGGCCGGTTTGCCGGTGCGTTTCTCGAAGTCTTTTTGCGCCTTGTAGTAGTATTTCAAGCGCGTCGACGGCGACAAGTCGTCCCAACGTCGCGGCGAACTTTTTTTGCGCGCCGCTTCGTTGTACGCCTCTTTTGCGAGCGCGTCGAAGTCGGCGTTGGCGGCGGGGCGGCTTCCGATTTCAAAAACTTTTCCGTCGGGCCCTTTTAAAACGACGTGCGGCACGACGCAACAACGGCACGAAACGCGCAGGGGAGGGCGTCGAATTTTATCGAGTTCGTCGGGGCCCCAAACAGCGCCGTCGAGCGCGCCGCAATGAGGGCAGGTTTTTCCGTCGAGCGTGCCGACGAAGCGCGCGCCGTCGATTGCGTCGGCGTTTTCTCGAATCGTCTCGATTCGCGCGTTGTTGGATACGCCGTTTATCACCGTTCGAGCGAGCGCGACGGCGCCGTTCCGCGTCGTTTGCAAAATCCCGTCGCTGTAACCGTTTTCTTTCGTTCCGCGTATTTCGAGACGGTCAACCCTTTGACGGCGTCGCGGGCGTTACACGGTGAAAACAACTTTTGAAATGGCGGTAAGTAATTAATTAATATGTGAATACGAACTTGAAAATATTCGTCGGAAAAGAGAGAGCTTGTCGCGGGGGGGGAAAGTGAGGGAAGTTTTTGCGAGCGATTCGGAGGCAAAGGCGCGTTTTTTTTAGCGATATAGCCGGTTCCGTTAAAGTGGGCGACGACTTGCAACAAGTCGCCGGGGCGGAGCGGAGCGTTTCTTTTCGAGGCCCGGCGACGAACGGCGATTAAGCGTTAATAGGGGCAAGCGGGCGGTCGACAAGCGCGTCGGCGTTGAAAAACGACAATTTGAGCGTTTAGCGGAAAGTTGTGTGAAAACGGGTTGCGTTTTGATTTTTTAGCGCTATAATACGTTTGTAAGTCGAGATTTTCCCGACGCGCCGTTCGCGGTTTGGCGTTTGGCGTTTGGCGTTTGGCGTTTGGCGTTTGGCGTTTGGCGTTTGGCGTTTGGCGTTTGGCGTTTGGCGTTT
>JAFTUJ010000421.1 GCA_017466305.1 Thermoguttaceae bacterium | reverse complement strand
TCTCGCGACGAAGCGGTCGCGTCGCTTTCGTATCTCTTCGCGTTCGTCTTTCAGCTCGATTATCGGTACGGCGAGAAGTTTAAGCCGCGCAAATTCGATCCCGCCGCGATAAACGCAACGTCTGCAAAGGCAAGTGTTTCCGTTCCGTCGAAGTTTTGGCTCGACGTCAAAAAAGAACTCGAATCGCTAACCGCCGACAATCAGAAGAAGACCGTCGAACTCGAAAAACTCCGCGAAAAATTCGCCGCGCAGTGCGACCAAAAAGACGCGACCATCGCTCAAAAAGAAGCCGAATTGCTCGAACTCGCTCGGTCGCTCGGGGAAAAGAACGCGACCGTCGACGCTTTGCAGCAGGAACTCGAAGCGTTCAAAACTCAACGCGAGCAAGAACTTGCGCTTGTCGTCGCGCCCGACCCGAACGAAGCCGAAACGCGGCGACGTTATGTCGACGTCGAACTTAAATTGAGCGGTTGGGTCTTCCCGGACGAAAAAGCGGAAACCGGCGTCGAACCTAACGTTGAGATCGAGTTTGAAATCGACGGACTCCCGACGCCGAGCGGGAAGGGGCG
Organism: Thermoguttaceae bacterium; assembly: GCA_017466305.1. Taxonomy (GTDB): domain Bacteria; phylum Planctomycetota; class Planctomycetia; order Pirellulales; family Thermoguttaceae; genus RUG369. Next base: position 4,155 of record JAFTUJ010000421.1, on the reverse strand, counting down.
CGCCGATTACGTCCTCAAAGGCAAAGACGGGAAGCCGTTCGCCGTCGTCGAAGCAAAACGCGCTCTCGGCGACCCGGAGGCCGGGCGGGAGCAGGCGAAACTTTACGCCGACGCGCTCGAAAAAAGCTCCGGAGTTCGACCGTTAATCTTTTATTCGAACGGGTTTAAGACTTGGCTTTGGGACGACTCGAACAGCCCGCCGCGCCGCGTCGGAGGGTTTTATTCGCCGAAAGATTTGGAGAAGGTCGTCGAACGACGCGGCGTCGTTAAGTCGCTCGTTGAAACGGAAGTCCGGCCGTCGTTCGGGTTAAGACCTTATCAAAAGGGCGCCGTTCGCGCCGTCTGCGAAGCGTTTGAGTCGGGGAAACGTCGCGCCCTCGTCGCGATGGCGACCGGAACCGGGAAAACGCGAACCGTCGCCGCGCTCGTCGACGTCATGACCCGCGCGAATCGCGTTCAACGGACGCTTTTTCTCGCCGACCGTCGCGAACTCGTGTCGCAAGCGAAAGACTCGTTTAACGCAACGTGTTCCGATTTAACGCTTTGCAACTTCCTTGACAACAAAGCCGACGCCGCGACCGCTCGCGTTCTTTTCTCAACTTATCCGACGCTCCTGAACGCGCTCGACTCCGCTCGAAACGCCGGCGACGCCGCGACTTGCGCGCTAACGCCGGGCGCGTTCGATTTGATCGTCGTCGACGAAGCGCACCGGAGCGTTTACCGCAAGTATCGGGCGATTTTCGAGTATTTCGACGCGCTCGTCGTCGGACTCACCGCGACCCCGAAGGACGAAGTCGACCGCAACACGTTCAAGTTTTTTGACGTAGAGCAAGGAACGCCAACGTTTGCGTATTCTTATGAAGAAGCGGTTGAGGCCGGCTTTCTCGTTCCTTATCGCAACGTCGAAATCACGACGAAGATTCTCGAACGCGGGATCGTTTACGACGACTTAACCGACGAAGAAAAAGAATGTTACGAAGAACTTTTTGGCAACGGAGAGTAGAGCGAAGAGGCGGAATAAGACGAAAATAACAAACGCGACGCAAGCGACGCGGCGTCAAGCGGCAAGGCGAAGTCGGCAAAGAGCGCGACGGCGCCCGAACTGATTGAAGCGGAAGAAATTAACAAATATGTCTTTAACGCGTCGACCGTCGACGCAATGTTACAAGAGTTAATGCAGAACGGCGTGAAGACGCAAGGGGGCGACCGGCTCGGCAAGACGATTATTTTCACGCCGAACAAGCGTTGCGCCGCGTTTGTCGTTAAGCGTTTTGACGCGCTTTATCCTCAGTATCGGGGCGAGTTTGCGCGTCGAATCGTTTGCAACGAACCGGGCGTCGACGAACTGCTCAAAAACTTCAAACGCAAGGATTCGGCGCCCTTTCTCGCGACGACGGTCGATATGTTGGAGACCGGCGTCGACGTTCCGGAATGCGTTAACTTAGTGTTCTTTAAGAGGATACGTTCGAAAACGAAGTTCTGGCAGGCGCTCGGTCGCGGGACGCGGCGTTGCGATAAACTCGATTGCGTCGACGGTTGCGACGGCGCGTATATCGGGAAACGCCGCTTTTATGTCTTCGATTATATGCAAAATTTCGAGTTCTTCCGCCAAAATAAGGACGGCGTCAAGTCGAGCGTCGTTAAGTCGTTGACGGAGAAGGTGTTTGAGCGCCGAGTTCGTTTGATTTTCGCGCTTCAACGGCCCGATCTGGCGGAGAACGTCGAAATTCGCGATTGGCGGCGAGCGTTGGTCGCGGAGACGATCGGGCAAATTGTCGCGCTGAACACAACGCAAACAGCCGTTTCGCAACGGTTGGAGTACGTCGAGAAGTTTCGCGACGTAACGTCGTTTGATGCGTTGAGCGAAAACGATCGAGACGCTTTGACGCGGGAACTGGCGCCGCTCGTTTTTTCGACGGAAACCGACGAAAGCGCAAAACGTTTTGACGCGTTGGTTTACGCCGCCGTCCTTGCGCTCGTCGAACAAGGAAACGTCGCGGCGCCGCGACGTTCGTTGACGGAAACTTGCGAAGCGCTCGAAGAGAAAACGACGATTCCGCAAGTCGCCTCAAAGCTTGAAACTATCAAGTTTGCGAAGAGCGACGAACTTTGGAACGGCGGCGACCCGACGGCGTTCGAGCGCGTTCGGCGAGAATTGCGCGACCTTTGCCAATTTCTTGCAAACGACGGCGCGACAGGATATTGCGTCGAGTGCGATTTTTGCGACGTCGTATCGACGCGGGTTGAGGGCGCGGCTTTCGACGTTCCTTCGTTCGATAAAAAAGCGTATTTGCGCGAGGTCGAGCGTTATGTTACAGAGCATAAAAACGACGACGCTATCTTTAAATTACGCAACAATTTGCCTCTTTCGCGTTACGATTGGGAAGAACTCGAACGTATTTTCGAGGTCGAATTAGGCGGCGGCGCGACGTCGGCGGAACTAAACGACGCGCGGGAAGGGGAAAAGCTCGGAATCTTTGTGCGAAAAATCGCCAAAATGGAGCGCGGCGCGGTTGAAAAAGCGTTTGCCGAATTTTTGGATTGGAATTGTTTGAGCCGCGAACAGTTTGAGTTTTTACAGCGCGTCGTCAATTACGTCGTCGACAACGGATTTGCCGAACCGTCGCAGTTGGTGAAGGCGCCGTTCGGCAAAGGAGAGGCGCGTCGGGTTTTTGGCGAGGAGCTTGGGAAGATTCGCGGCGCGCTCGAGCGGATGAACGCGAACGCCGTCGACGCCGCGTGACGATTTTGAGTGTGGAAGCGGTCGGGGTGAAAGTTTTGAAAATAGCGGTCGCACGGATTATTGCGGCTGGCGGCGAGGGAAAATGTTAGAAAATTGTGGGAAAAACGGCGAAGCGGCGGGCGCGGCGGTTGAAATTGCGAAAAATTTGGGTATAATAGGAGGTATGTAGGCGCGTTGCGTCGTTGCCGAAACGTCCGGTTTTTCCGTTAAAAGCGGTGCGGACGGGCGGCGGGCGGCGGCGCGTCGAACGAAAATTACGACGGCGGAACGTCGCGTCGTTTTTCCGGCGAAGAAGCGGGAAAGCGGGCGAGCGCGCCGTCGAACCGAGTTTTTGGCGACGAGCGTTCGACGCTTAGTCGCGCCGAGCGTCCTCCGCGGCGTTCGAAGCAGCGTATTTTGAGGAGTTGCAATGAATAAACGTATTTTGTTCGCCGCGTTGGCCCTCGCGACCGCTTGCGGCGCCGTCGGCTTCGCGCAAGAAGATTTGAGCGGCAACCCGGCTTATAAAAACGGTACCGAATGGCTCGCCAACCCGGTCGCCAACCCGGACGCCGAAGCCGCGACCGAAGCTGATATGAAGGTTTACGAAGAAACCATTCAAACGAACATCGCCGGCGAAACGCTCAAAATCAAAATGATCCCGATCAAGGGCGGCGAATTCACGATGGGTTCCGATAGCGGCGAAAAAGACGAAGCTCCGGCGTTCAAAACGACCGTCGCGCCGTTCTGGATGGAAGAACACGAAGTTACTTGGCAAGAATACGGCCTCTTCGGTCTCCTCTATCTCGCGCAAGCACGCAAAGCCGGGAACGTCGAATCGACCTCCGACCGCGACGCGATCGCCGACGCGCTCGCCGCTCCGACCGCGCCGTACGATATCGGTCACATCAGCTACAGCAACAGCAGCAAGGGCGATCACCCGGCTTCCGGGATGACCCGTTACGCCGCGCAAATGTACTGCAAATGGCTCACCGCCACGACCGGTCGCTACTATCGCCTCCCGACCGAAATCGAATGGGAATACGCCTGCCGTTGCGGTAGCGATACCGCGTTCGAATTCGGCGACGACGAAGCCGCGCTCGACGATTACGCTTGGTACCTCGGCAACAGCCCGGACGGTTACAGCGCCGTTATGCAAAAGAAACCGAACGCTTGGGGCCTGTACGACATGCACGGCAACGTCTGCGAATGGGTCATGGACCAATACGACAAAGGCGCGTATAAGAAATTCGCCGGCGGCAAAATCGATACGCCGTTCGTCGCGCCGAAAAAAGCCCTCTCCGTTTACGCGATGTTCAACGAAGTCGCCCGCGGCGGTTCCTGCTTCCACGAAGCGAAAGATTGCCGCAGCGCGAAACGCATCGTTTCGACGAAAGAATGGAAAGCGCAAGACCCGATGTTCCCGCAATCGA
>JAFTUJ010000420.1 GCA_017466305.1 Thermoguttaceae bacterium | reverse complement strand
GGATTTAACGATGAAATTGATTCAAGCGATCGCAAGCGCCGCGTTGATCTTTTCGGCGGTCGGCGCGCTGGCGGCGGACGACGTTCGCGTCGTCGAGCGTCCGGAAAACGGCGACGCCGCGCCGCATTACTTGGCGAACCGGGCTCCGCTCGAACCGTCGCCGTTCTTGAAGTTGCCGCTCGGCGCCGTCAAGGCCGAAGGTTGGCTCGGCGAAGCGCTCAAACGTCAAAACGAAGGGCTCGCCGGGAAGCTTGGGACGATCAGCAAATGGCTCGAAAAGGGCGACAACGCTTGGCTTATGAACGGCGGGCAATACGGTTGGGAAGAGCTTCCGTACTGGCTGCGCGGTTACGTCGACATGGCGTACCTCGCCGGCGACAAGGAGATGATCGCCGAAGCGCAAACCTGGATCGAAGCGATTCTAAAGAGCCAACGCGCCGACGGTTACTTCGGCCCGGGCGATCCGAACGCCGAAAAGCCGATCGACATTTGGCCGAATATGCTCGTCCTCTTCCTGATGCAATCGTATTACGAAAACACCGGCGACGAACGCGTTATCTCCTTTATGTCCAAGTACTTCGACTGGATCGCGATGCGTCCGGACGAACGCCTCCTTGAAACGTATTGGGAAAACAGCCGCGGCGGCGACATGCTGCACAGCTGCCTTTGGTTATACAATGTAACCGGCGATAAGAAGTTGCTCGCCGTCGCGGAAAAAATTCACGAGAACACCGCGAACTGGCGTCAAGTTTCGGGCCTGCCGAACTGGCATAACGTCAACATCGCCCAATGTTTCCGCGAACCGGCGACGTTTTGGCAACTCTCGAAAGACGAAGCCGACAAAGCCGCGACGTACAACAACTTCTGGCTGATTCGCGCGATTTACGGCCAAGTCCCGGGCGGCATGTGGGGCGGCGACGAAGTGTCGCGTCAAGGCTATATCGACCCGCGCCAAGGAATCGAAACCTGCGCCATTTTCGAGCAACTGACGAGCAATATGCTCCTCTTCCGCGCGACCGGCGACACGTTCTGGGCCGATCACGCCGAGGAAGTCGCTTTCAACTGCGCTCCGGCGGCGCTTATGCCCGACTTTAAAGCCTTGCGTTACATCACTTGCCCGAACCAACCGATTTCCGACGCGAAGAACCATAACCCGGCCATCTGCAACGCCGGCCCGTTCATGTCGATGAACCCGTTCAGCAGCCGCTGCTGCCAACACAACCACGCGCACGGTTGGCCGTATTACGTCGAACATCTTTGGACGGCGACGCCGGACCGCGGCTTGGCGGCGACCCTTTACAGCGCGTCGCAAGTTTCCGCGAAAGTCGGCGACGGAACGACCGTTACGATCAAAGAAACGACGAACTATCCGTTCGACGACACGGTGAAGCTGACCGTTTCGCTTCCGCAAGGCGTTGATTCCGTTAAGTTTCCGCTTTACGTTCGCGTTCCGAAATGGGCGGTCGGCGCGTCGGCGACGCTCAACGGCGAAAAACTCGCGGTCGACGCGGCGCCGCAAAAATGGATTCGCGTCGAACGCGAATGGAAGAACGGCGACGAAGTCGCGGCGACCTTCCCGGCGAAGTTCTCGTATCGTAAGTGGCGGCAGAACAAGGATTCCGTCAGCGTCGATTACGGGCCGCTGACCTTCTCGCTCAAAATCGACGAGGAATACCGTCAAGAGCGCGACGGTCGCCAAACCGCGATCGGCGACTCCGGTTGGCAAGACGGCGCCGACGTCGACGCGTGGCCGTCGTTCGAGATTCTGCCGAAATCGGCGTGGAATTACGGGCTGATCGACCCGGCGACGCTCGACCTTTCGAAACTGGAGCTCGTGCGTAAACCGTGGCCGGAAAACAACTTCCCTTGGACGACCGACGCGGTTCCGTACTCGATTAAGTTGAAGGGCCGCAAAATCCCGAGTTGGGGTTACGAACCGACCGGCTTCTGCGAAACGCTTCCGTTCAGCCCGGCGCCGACCGCCGAACCGGTCGAAGAGCTGGAACTGATCCCGATGGGCGCGGCGCGTCTGCGCATTTCGGCGTTCCCGACCGTCGAGGAAAAATGAACGACGCGGTTGCGTTAAAGCGAAGAACGACGCGACTTGCAAGCGTTGGGCAAAACGTCGACTTCGCGTCGTTTGTCGAGTGAAAAAAAGAAAAACTCGACGCCTTTTCGATAAAGGGCGTCGAGTTTTTTTTGCGCCTTTACGCGGCGTCGTTTGAGCGCGGCGTCGCGTTTTTTGCGCCTTTACGCGGCGTCGTTTGAAAGCGACGTCGCGTTAAAGGGCGAAATAGCGCGAGTTAAACGCTTGTTTGGATTAGACGAAATCGATTTCGTAAGCGGCGCCCGCGTAGTTCGCGCCGACGACGTATTGCGTCGCGGTCTTGGAAAACGCGCCTTGCCAATAGTAGTGCAGGTGGCCGCAAAGGATTGCCTTCAAAAGACTTTGCTCGCGGAGCCAGTCGAGGAACTCGACCGTCGTCGCGTCCGGTTTTTGCTGTTCGCGGCGGCCCGGGTTAAAGTCCTTCATGAGCTCTTCCGGAACGCCGGTCAGGTAGGCGCATTGCGAGTTTTTGCCGATCGCAAGCTTGAAAAGCTCCGGCGTATGAAGCGGAACGTGACAGAGCGCGACAATCGGAAGTCCTTTCTCGACCTCGGCTTGGAACGCTTTGAAAACTTCCGGCGTAACGTAGTAGTACACGTCGTCGAACGCGACGAAGTTGACGCCGTTAACGACCTTGGACGCGAGCTTTAAGTCGTTCGGGAAGGCCTTTTGCGCGCGCTCGAAGGACTGCGCTTTGTACGCTTCGTCCTCTTTCGCTTCGCCGAGATAGTGGCTGTATTCGTGATTACCGGCGGAGACGAAGGCGTAAGTCCCGGCGAATTTGGCGTTTACGGTTTCGTAATTTTTGTGGCTCGTGAAGTCGATCAGGTCGCCGGTGTGCAGGAAGAGCGCGTCGTTCTTTTGCGCGAGCGCCATCGCGGCGTCGAAACGCTTCACGCCGTCGCCAAAGTGTTTAAGTCGCGACGCGGCAAGCTTTTTCTTGCGTTCGACTTCGCGATCGTCGACGAGGCAGAAGTGCGAGTCGGAGACGTGAACCGCCTTAAACGGTTGCGTCGCGCCGACTTCGATTCGAATCTTTTGCGGTTTCAGGAGCGACTCGTCGGCGGCGAGGAGCGGGGAAACGGTCGGCAGGGACGAGGCGAAGCAAAGGCCCGCGCTCGCTTTGATAAAATCGCGGCGATTGATTTGCATAAACGTTGTCCTTATTAAAGTTGCGGTTTGTCGCTTGTTCGGCGACAAGTTGAAATATTCGGTGAAACGCGGTCAAAATTCGACGACGCAAAAAACGGGGCGGTGATCCGACGCGAGCGGCTCGTCGACGACGCAAGTCTCGACAACGCGGGCGTTAGGCGCGTTGCGGATGAAGACGTAATCGATTTGAACGGTCGGTTTGTCGGCGCGGAAGGTCGGGGCGTCGGCGCCGATCGAGCGCCAAGTCTTTTTCAGCTCGACGACCTCCGCCGAATCGGGCGTCGCGTTGATATCGCCGACGAGAATAATCGGCTTGTCGTACTTTTTCGCCTCTTCTTCGATAATCTTAACCGCTTGCAAACGCGTCTCTTGCGTCAGCGGAAAGTGCGTGTTGAAGAAGACGTATTTTTCAAATTCGCAGATTTGCAAAACGCGGCGGTGGGCGCTGCCTTGGATGTAAACTTTCGCGGTTTTGAGCGGTTTTTCGCGCGACAGGACGCCGACGCCGTACAGGCCGCCGGGCAGCTCGATTTTCGACTCGAATTTGCCGTTGAGACCGGTTTTTTCCGCCAGCGTCGCGAGTTGGTCGACGTCGGCGCCGCTGCGGTTCGTTTGATTGTCGACTTCTTGAAGTCCCGCGACGTCGGGGTTTACGTCGGCGATAACCTTGGCGGTGCGGTCGAGGAACGCTTGCGCCGGGTCGGAGTAAGAGCCGCCGGGCGCGCGCCCGATTTGAATGTTGTACGAGAGAACGCGCAAGACGGTCGGCGTTTTTTCCGCTTTTGGCGACGCGGCGTCGTTGCCCAACGCGGGAAGGCAGAAGCCGCAAAGCGCGAATAACGATAAAACGTTGCAATGAAAACGGTTAAGTCTAAATGAAAGCGTCATAT
>JAFTUJ010000419.1 GCA_017466305.1 Thermoguttaceae bacterium | reverse complement strand
GTTGCGACGCGACCGGTTTCACGGCGGTCGGAGCCGGAGCCGCGGTCGACGCGAAATTGAAGACCGGGGCGTCGCCCGTCGTTCCGGCGCTCGCGAAATTGAAGGCCGGGGCGTCGCCCGTCGTTCCGGCGCTCGCGAAATTGAAGGCCGGGGCGTCGCCCGTCGTTCCGGCGCCCGCGAAATTGAAGACCGGGGCCGCGCCGGTCGTTCCGGCGCTCGCGAAATTAAATCCCGGGACCGCGCCGGTCGTTCCGGCGAAAACGAAAGTCGGGGCCGCGCCGGTCGTCCCGGCGGCCGCGAAATCGACGCCCAAGGCCGCGCCGTTCAAAAGTTCGTTTTCCAACGCTTGTTGTTCGGCTTCCGTCGCGGAATCCGCTTCAAAAGCGACGTCTTGAACCAAATGCGAATAATCGCTCTCGCCGCAACCGGTCAACGCGACGCAACCCGCCAAACCCAGCGCGCCGCACGTCGCCAAACGATAGATGCTCGTTCGTTTGCTCATGTCCGTTTTCCTCTCTTATAAAACGTCGCCCGCCAAAAAAGCGTCGGGCCAATTTAGTTCTTTAGCTTCTCTATTTTAAACGACGAACGCCGGTTCGACAAGGCCCCTTAAGGCCCGCGCGACGAAATTTCAAAATCGGGCTAGTCCGACGCTTAAAAATATATTATAATAAGGGCGCGAAATTTTTTGAGGGGGCTGGCGCCGAAAAACCGCTATTTTAACGTTAGTCGGCAAAAAAAACGCGTCTTCTCTCGCAAAACCGAAAAATTTTCGCGCGTTTCGCTCTTTTAGCGTCGCTTTTTTCGCCGCTCGGCGGCTTCAAGCGACGGCGTCGCGCGAAATCGCCCCTTGCGCGTCCTCCGTTACTTTACTATTTTAACAGAAAATCGGACGACGCCAACCCCAAAGTTTCAGGACGGAGCAACGAGATGCAAAATTTACCCGCCTCCCCGCGCGTCGCGCTTCCGGTGCGCAACGTCGAGGCGCCGACTTACGTCTTCGACGCCAGCGGCGACGCCTGCCGCCACGTCGCGGAACAAATCGCCGGAATCATTCGCGAACGAAACTCGCTCGGTCGTCCCGCGACGCTCGGCCTCGTCGCCGGTTCGAGCCCGATCGGCGTCTACCAAGAGCTCGTTCGCCTACACGAAGAAAACGGCCTCGACTTTTCGCGCGTCTCCGTTTTTACCGTCAACGAATATTTCGGCCTCGACCGCGAACGCCTGCAAAGCTTGCGCCTTTGGCTGAACGAAAATTTCGTTAAAAAAGTCAATCTCGACCCGGCGAACGTCCGCTTCCTCGACTCGACCGTCGCGGCGGCGAACGTCGACGCTTACTGCAAACGATACGAAGAGGAAATCGCGGCGGCGGGCGGAATCGACGTCCTCCTCCTCGGCGTCGCCGGGAACGGCGCGGTCGGCTTCAACGAACCGTACACGTCGAAAAAGAGCCGAACCCGCCTCGCCATGCTCGAACCGCAAACGCGAACCTCCGCCGCGTCGACCTTCTTCGGCGAAGCGAACGTTCCGACGCACGGCCTGACGCTCGGCTTCGGAACGATTATGGAAGCGCGCAAAATCGTCGTTCTCGCGTTCGGCGACGGCAAAGCGTCGGTAATTCGCCGCGCCGTCGAAGAACCGCTCTCCGACGCGACGCCGGTCGGTTGGCTCCGCGCTCACCCCGGCGTTTCCTTCATCGTCGACAAAAGCGCCGCCGCCGCGCTCCAAGACGTCGCGACGCCTTGGACGGTTCGCTCGGTCGAATGGGACGACGTCATGACGAAACGCGCCGTCCTTTGGCTCTGCGAAAAATCGGGCAAGTCGCTCCTAAAACTGACCGACGCCGATTTCCGCGCTTACGGCCTGCACTCGCTCCTGCGCGCTCGCGGCCCCGCGTCGAAAGCGGCGACGAACGTCTTCCACTGGATGATGAAAACGATCGAACCGCACCCGTCCGGAACGCGCAAAAAACGAATTCTCGCGTTCAGCCCGCACCCGGACGACGACGTCATCAGCATGGGCGGCACGATGATTCGCCTCGTCGACGACGGACACGAGCTCCATATGGCGTACATGACGAGCGGCAACATCGCCGTTTTCGACCACGACGCGCGCCGCTTCGCCGACCTCATGACCGAAATCAACCGCGAATTCGGCGTCGACTCGCAAATGACGCCGATTCTCGAGGAAAAGGTCGCCGAGTCGCTGCGCCGTAAAAAGCCGGGCGAAGTCGACTCGCCGGAGGTTCTCCTCATCAAACGCCTCATCCGCTGGAGCGAAGCGCGCGCCGCCGACCTCGTTTGCGGCGTTCCGGAAGAACGCGTTCACTTCCTGAACCTGCCGTTCTACGAAACCGGCGCCGTCGAAAAACGCCCGCCGTCCGACGAAGACCGCCACATCGTTCGCGAACTCCTCGAAGAGCTTCAACCGGAGCAACTTTACGTCGCCGGAGACCTCTCCGACCCGCACGGAACGCATCGCGTTTGCGCTCAGGTCATTTTCTCCGTCCTTTAGGAAATGGAAGCCGAAGGACGCGAAATCCCGGAAACGCTCCTTTACCGCGGCGCTTGGCAAGAATGGCCGCTCGACCAAATCGAGATCGCCGTCCCGCTCTCGCCCGAAGACTCCGACAAAAAACGCGCCGCGATCTTCAGACACGAGTCGCTAAAGGAC
>JAFTUJ010000418.1 GCA_017466305.1 Thermoguttaceae bacterium | reverse complement strand
GAAAAGCGACCGTTTCGCCTCGCGTCGTTGCGGCGGCGGCGAGGGAAGGTCGCGAACGCTTCATAGTTGCGAAATTGGAGATTGGCGACTCGAAAGAGCCGAAAAAGCGAAGAAAAAAGAGGAAAAAACGATGCTTCTGTTTTTGACGGGAATCGTTCTATTGGTCGTCGGTTACTTGACTTACGGCCGCTTTGTCGAAAAAGTGTTGGGGCCGGACGACCGCGTTACTCCGGCGATCAAGCAGGCGGACGGCGTCGATTACGTCGTTTTGCCGCACTGGAAAAATATGCTGATTCAGCTGCTGAACATCGCGGGCGTCGGGCCGGTAATCGGCGTAATCGCGGGGATTAAGTTCGGCGCGATCGTCTTTCTGCTGATTCCGATCGGGAACATTATCGGCGGCGCGACGCACGACTTCATCGCCGGGATGGCGTCGCTCCGCAACCGGGGCGCTAACCTGCCGTACTTCATTAAGTTGACGCTTGGCGCCGTTTATTACAGCGCGTTTTCCGCTTTTACCGTCTTTTTGCTCGCGCTGGTCGTCGCCGTTTTTATCAACGTTCCGGCGAGCCTGATCGACAAAACGTTTTTGCCGAACATTCCGTTCTTTTGGGGCGCGGTCGGGGCGATTTTCCTCTATTATATTGTCGCGACGATGTTTCCGGTCGACAAGATTATCGGCAAACTTTACCCGATTTTCGGCGCGATTTTGTTAATCGGAAGCGGCGCGCTTTTGGTCGCGTTGTTGATTCGCGGCTTCGGCGACCCGTCGATTCTGCAAGAGTCGGAGGCGTTTAAGGCGGGCAAACTGACGCAACCGATTATCCCGTGCCTCTTTGTAACGATCGCCTGCGGGATTTTGTCCGGGTTTCACGCGACGCAATCGCCGATCATCGCCCGCACGATGAAGACGGAACGCCAAGCGCGCTCGTCGTTTTACGGGATGATGGTTCTCGAAGGCGTCGTCGCGATGATTTGGGCCGGCGCCGCGCTCGCGATTTACAACTTGGATTCGGCGCTGATGGAGCAGGATGCAACCATCGTGTTGGCAAAGATTACGGAGAATTTTCTCGGCTCTTGGCTCGGGAAAACGACGGTCGTCGCGGTCGTCGTGCTGGCGATCACCTCCGGCGACACCGCCTTGCGGAGTATGCGCCTGACGCTCGCGGAAATGATGAAAATCGACCAAAAACCGATTTCGAAACGGTTGGCGATTTGCGCGCCGATTATCGCGGCAATTTGCGCCCTTCTTTGGTGGTCGAACCAAAACGCGGCGTCGTTCGGCAAACTTTGGAACTACTTCGCTTGGGGGAATCAAGTCCTTGCGGCGTCGACCCTTGCGGCGGGCGCGGCTTGGCTTTACGGCTTGAAGAAACAGGGCTGGATCGCGGCGGTTCCGGGCGCGTTCATGACGTTCGTCGTCGTTAGTTACATCTTGTGGACGTCGACGAAACACGGCGGCCCGACCGGGTTTGGGTTGGAACTTCCCCAGGCGTACGCGTTGGCGGCGGTCGTAACGGTCGTCTTTATCGGTTGGAGCGTTTGGCGCGGGTTGCGTTTCGCGAAGGACGGAAACGTCGAGCTGGAAGCGCCGACGGAACTCGAAACGCCGCTCGACGGAACGCCGCCCGAAACCGTCGTTCGCAATATCGCCGAGGATAAATGACTCGTTGCGCAACGTTAATCGGCGCAAGCGTTTGCGTCGCGGTTTGGGCGTTCGTCGCGTCGGTCGCAAGCGTCGTCGGGGGCGAACTCGACGGCGTTCGAGTCGACGCGGCGACGCGATTTCTTGACGGCGGCGAGGTTGGCGACAAGAACGGCGGCGAGAAGAGCGTCGACGCGGCGGACGGCGTTTCGGACGCGGACGGCGATACGACGTCGCCGACGGAACCGATTCGAATCGAGAACTTTACGAGCGGCGAAGCGGTTTCGTATTCGGTCGCGCTCTTGCGGGGAACGGCGCCGGGCGTCGAACGGGGAACGGTCGTCGTCGAGAATTTGTCGTCGTCGCGACCGACTCGGGTAACGCGGGCGCCGGTCGTCGCGGGGCGGTTCAAGGTTCTCGTCGAGTTGGTTCCCGGCGAAAACCGGTTGACGCCGGCGGTCGGCGGGTCGCGAATCGACTTTTTTTTGACGCGGCGGCCCGACGACAATCCGCGTTTCGTCCGGCTGATTTACTTCGTCGACTCAACCGGCGACGAAACGTTCGCGACGCCCGAATTTTGGACGGCGAACGACGCAAAAAACGCCGAGATTGGGCAAAATAGGGGGAATGAAGCGGTTTTAACGGACGGCGCGACGGTCGAAACGTCGACGGAAACGGCGCGAACCGGCGAAAAAACGTCGAATAATTTTCGAGCGAAAATCGGAACCGCCGCGCTCCTTTGGCAAACGGCGACCGCCGAACGCCTGAACGACGCCGGATACGGGCGTCGAACCTTTTCGCTCGAACTCGACGAGGCGGGCGACCCGATCGTTTGGGTCTTGCGCGGCGAAAAAACGGCGGCCGAATACGCGGCGCTCTCCGAAACGGAGCGGTTCCGGGCGATTTATCGGGAGATCGAAGCGTCGAATTTGGCGACCGAGTTCGCGCGGTACTTCGTTTCGATCGCGTTCGCTCGGAAATTGAGCGAAATAGAGGCGGCGGAAGCGGTTGGCGCGGTCGACGGGGTTGCGCAAAATAGCGAAAACGCGCAAAATGAAGCGGTCGCGACGACCAAAAAAGCGGAAGAGGAACGGATAAAAGCGTTTTTAACGATTTCAACGATCGGCGCGACCAGCGAAAATAGGAAAAACGGCGAAACGACGTCGCTTAACAAGGAAATAACGGTCGGCGCGACGGAGCAAAATGGCGAAATAGGACAAAACGGCGAAATAAAGCAAAACGGCGAAATAACGCAAAACGACGAAACAGAAGAAAACGGCGCGGTTGGGGAAATTGCGGAGTTGGGACGGCCCGGCTCGACTTGGGCGCGAGTCGCGCTCGGGGGCGGCTCGGTCGCGGCGCTCGACGCGTCGTCGCTTTTTTCTTGGCCCGATTCGTTGGTCGACGTTGCCGACGCGTTCGCGGACGCCCGGGCGATTCCGGAAGATTTCGCCGCCGACTCCGGTTTTCGCCGGACGCGTTGGGCGCTAACCGCGTCGACGCTCGGGGCGGGGCTGCACGAACTCGGACATGCGTTCGGGCTCGATCATTCGACGGCGCCGACCGACTTTATGAGTCGCGGGTTCGACCGATTCAACCGGATTTTTACCGTCGTCGAACCGCCCGACGCGAACTCGCCGAACGCCGTCGAAGCTGTTTTCGACGACGAAAGCGCCGCGACTTGGACGCCGGAAAGCGCGAATCGCTTGATTCGGTCGCGTTGGATTGAAAAATGAAGCGGAAAAGCGACGGAGTTTGACGGTCGCGTCGATTTTAAGGGGCGATAAGCGGTCGGCGGCGGGCGGCGTTTTGAAGAACCTTAACGGTTTGCGCGGTTGAAGAGTTTTTGACGGTTGAAGAGTTTTTGGCGATTGAAGAGCTTTTGG
>JAFTUJ010000417.1 GCA_017466305.1 Thermoguttaceae bacterium | reverse complement strand
TATTGCCTCTTGACGAGAAGAAACGACGACGAAATTGACGCGGAGGCGAGCGCCGCGGCGCTGGAAATCGAGCGCGTCGGACGGTTTGCGTTTGCCGGACGGGTCGCGCTTTACAAGGTGAAGCCGTTGGCGACGAACGCCGCGACAACGCGTTTTTTTTGGCGACGGCGTTGTCGCTTGACGTCGAAGGCGTCCAAGTTGATCGAAGTTTGGCCGCCGAGCGCGACGGACGGCGCCGGTATTAGAACTTGCAATTATTACGGTTACGCGTATTTTTACTTTGCCGGCGACGGGAGCGTCGAGGCGGACGTCTATCCGAGATATTGGGGGAAGAGCCGAGCGCCAATTAGCGAAACGCGCGGCTTCTTTAGGATTGGCGCAGACGCGGATTGGGGAAAAATAGCCCTTGTCGCCAAAGGAGATGCGAACGCGCTGCATTACGCGATGGTTTGGCGCGACCGCTTGAATTTTACCGCGACGCCGCCGACGGTCGAAATCGTCGACGCGGACGATTGGGCGACGCGGTTTAACGACGAAGTCGCCAAGACGCTTCCGAAGCGGCGCGAGGTTTGCGTTAAGTTTCGGTTTGACGGCGTTTTGGAGGTTTGGCGCAGAGGCGCGCTTGCGGAACGTCGCGAACTGAAGGCGAAGAAAGCGACGGACGACGTCGCGGCGACGACGGTTCGCGAAATCGATTGGGAAACGACGCTAAAGATTTGGATCGGCAAGGATTGCGTTCGAACGTTGCGCTTTCGACGCGTCGGCGACGCCGCGTCGAACGACGCGCTTTCGGATCGCGAATTGTCGCGAAAACTCCGCTTGCGACGGAGCGGAGCGACGGTCGGTTTTTCTCGCTCGAACGCGGCGGCGTTGGCGGCGCGGTTGAACGGCGCGTATCCGGCGACGAAAACTTGGTTGCGGCAAGCGGCGCAAGTCGGCGAAATTTCGCAAGACGCGTTGGCGATTTTGAAGGACGTCTCAAAACGGCAAGGTTGAACGAGCGATAAAGGAAAACGAATAATGGCAATATTTAACGATCATGCGCGCAACGATCGCCAAGAACAAACGTTCAAGTCGCTTTGTTGCGTTGAAGGAATCGAGGGATTTTCTATTCGCCGTTTAGCCGACGTTGACGAAAACAGCGGTTTAAGAAGGTTTGAGCGCCAAAAAGAGGAATTTCCCTATTCGGACTGGAACCATTTTTACAACGGCGGTTCTTTTGAGGTGGGCGCCGTTGAAATTATTCAATGGAAACCGGAACCGAATCGCAACGATCCCAGCAAAACTTTTTTTCGACTGGAAAAATCGAAAGAAACGCCGATTCTCGTTTGTCCGGTTCCGTCGGCGCGCCATGTTGAAGAAGTTAAAGAACGCTTACGAGTCGGGGTAAACGTTAAAACCAAGGGGAACGTAAGGGCGCTTTTCGTTCCGAGCCAATTTTATCAAAGTCTTATTCGCGGACTTGCGTATGGGGAAGGCGCGCTTTGTACTTTAGAAGAATGCGACTGTAAATATATCAACGGCGAAACGGTTTGGAAACTAAAACCGGAAACGGCGTTTTTGCCTGTTTTTAAGATTTCGTCGCGTCAAACGATCGATATTAAATGCCTTAACGAAGAATTTTGTTTCGTAAGGTTCTTAGACCTTGGAAATCCGACCAAGGATATCGCCGTTAAAACGCCGAAAGAAATCGCTTTAGACGTCCTTAATGAAAAATGGCCTAGCGTCGTCAACGCGGCTAAAGAACTTACTCGCGGCGGCAAACAACCGATTAAAAAGTGTTTCGAGAGTCTTCCAGGGACGACCATTGTCGAGGAGATTGCGCGGCGTTACAAATGTTCGCTTGAAGAAGCCGAGACGCATTGGGAAGAAACGCGACAATATGTCGACGGTTGGGTTGAGGCGGAAGACGCCGATATTAAAGCGTTTATCAAACTCTTAGAAAGTAACGACGAGCTGCGCGAACGGTATTACGACTTTTGGCGGCAACAATTCGAGAATCGACTGAAAGAAGAAGAGAAGAAAACAAGCAAACGACGCGAAGCGGCGGAAAAGGAATTGCAAAATATTCTCGACCAAAGCAAGCGCGCCGAAGAAGAATATAACGCGTTAAAAGACAAGCAAAAACGTCTTACCGATGAAACGGCGGCGTTGGCAAGCGAATGCGAGCGGAAAAAGAACGCGTTGCGTCAAATCGAACGCGAACTTTCCGAGGCGATTCGACGCGAATGGAGCGCCGCCGAAGAAAACGCCGCGGAATTTTGGGCGAAAAAGCTTGTTTTTTCAACGGAAACGCGTCGCGACGGCGCGAATCGAAGCGACGACGGTAAAAACGTGCGAAAGTCGTCGCTCTTTACGCCGGGGACCGTGTTTCGACCGCTCGAAACGGATAAAATCGACAAATTGCCGCCGCCGAAGATTTTGGAACAAAATCTTAAGAGACGCGTTGTAAGCGATTATAATCGAGAACTTGCGGCGTTTGCCTTTTCGGCGTTTTCGCGTCGGCAAGCGTTGATTTTGGCGGGGCCCTGCGGCGAACGGATCGCCGAAGCCTTGGCCGCGGCTTGCGGAGGACGGCGACCCGGAACGCTCCGTTGCGACGGCGATTGGAACGGAGACGCGGTCGCGCTAGCGGCGGACGGCGACGACGAAATTGTCCTCGCGAAAAACGCCCTCAATCCGCGCTGGGTCGATCGTTGGCCGGACGCGGTCGCCGAATCGCCGAAACAATGGATTTTGACGACGCCGTTCCGGAAGATTTAACCCTTTTGCCGGTCGGGTTTTACGACTACTTTGCGCCGCTGCTGACGGGGCTGTTGGTCGACGGCGTCAACTGGGACGGGAAACCTTGGATCGCCGGAAAAAGCGTTGCGCTCGACCGCTCGAAGAAACCGGGAGACGACGTCGGGAACGACGAGTTTACGCTGGACGGAAAGACAGGAGCGAGCGTATTTTACGACGAGCGTTAGCGAACGACGTTAACGCGCGCTTATCAATGCGGGCGCAAAGCGTTTCAATTCGACGATAACGCTAAAGCGCGGTTGGCGCTCCTCTTCGGCGTCGCGCCGTTGGCGTTCGCGACCGGGAATTTGGACGTTTTGCGCGAAACGTTCGAATGGGAAAAAGAGAATCTCGACGGCAAATGTCGCGAAACGATTC